>NZ_JAVKBY010000034.1:0-7975 GCF_040222985.1 Coleofasciculus sp. F4-SAH-05 | reverse complement strand
GTTTTTCCTTGACCCTTAAACTCAAAAACCAGCATTTGACGTGGAAAACTTATGCATCAACATTGTAGCACATAAAAGTCGTCCTGGAAGGTGTTCCTGAGCATGTCGAAGGACGAGGCTTGAGACCCATTTTTTCGGTCAAATGTAGTGCGGCTGATTTCCCCGATAGACTCATCTGACTGTTTGTAGTCAGCGCTGTCGGGAGCTTCTGGCACGAAGATTGCCTACTACAAAACCAACTGCACCAACTCCCTTTAAACTAAAATGAGAATTTCCCCATCCCATCATGCCCCCAACCATTGCCTTAATTGCCCACGATCGCAAAAAAGATGATATTGCTAACTTTGCTAAACAATACACCCCCATCCTCTCCCGTTACCGCCTAATCGCCACCGGAACCACCGGACAACGCATTCACGACCGAAGTAAGTTAGAGGTTGAGTGCCTATTGTCGGGTCCTTTGGGCGGAGATGCCCAAATCGCAGCGGAAGTGGCGACAGGTGAGGTGATTGCGGTGATTTTCCTCATCGATCCCCTGTACGCTCAACCCCATGAACCAGACATTCAGGCATTGTTACGCATCTGTAACGTTCACAATGTCCCTCTGGCGACTAATCTTGCCACGGCTGAAGCAATTATCGCCAATTTTGCCAAAAATCGCTTTGCTTACCTGATTTTTAACCCTGTTTCGGGTCAAGGCAACGCCGAGAAGGATTTAACGCTGATTCAGCAGCTTTTAAAACCCCAACTGCATCTCGATATTCACCTAACGACGCCCGATCGCTCTTCGGTAGAGTTAGCGCAAGAGGCGATCGCATCCGGTGCAGATCTGATTATCGCCTCAGGTGGAGACGGCACAGTTTCGGCTGTCGCGGGTGCTTTGATTGGTAGCCAGATTCCCTTGGGGATCATCGCCAGAGGCACAGCTAATGCGTTTGCGGTGGCGTTAGGCATTCCCACAAATATTCGCGCCGCCTGTGAACTGATTTTATCAGGCATGACGCGGGTGGTTGATGCTGCACGGTGCAATCAGCATCCGATGATTTTGCTCACCGGGATTGGCTTTGAAGCCGAAACCGTGGAACGAGCGGATCGAGAGGCGAAAAAACGCTTGGGCGTCTTAGCTTATATTTTGGCAGGGATGCAGCAACTCAACGAACATAGTGTGTTTGAGACGGAATTGGAGATTGCCGGGATTACCAATCAATGTCAAGCCGCCGCCATCACCATCGCCAATGCAGCACCACCAACCTCTTTGATGGCACAGGGAATGGGGGAAGTCATTGCCAATGATGGGTTATTGGAAGTCACGATTAACACCCAAAACACCAAAATCGAAGCCATGGATGCGATCGTCGATTTACTTGGTGCTGCATTAATGCGCAGAGCCGCCCGTCGAGAGGATACAATTTGTTTACGGACGGGACAAATCAAGGTAAGCACCAATCCTCCCCAAAAAGTGGTTGTTGATGGGGAAATTATTGGCACAACTCCAGTCACGATTGAATGTATTCCCCAGGGATTAACCGTCATTGCTCCCCTGGAAGTGTCCCAGCCTGCGGATGAACAACCGCCTGTTAATGAACCAGAGTGAATAAGTAGGTGGGGATCGTCATTCGTCATTTGTCTTATGTCATTTGTAATAGTTTAATGGATATTTATATAAATTAACATATTTCAGTATTTCAGTTTATTTCCACCGACTTACTTACCAGGAGTTACTGTATGAGTAATCAGCATGATCTCGATCAACGCAAGCTTTTATCAGCCCTGTGTCATGGCTCAATCTTTTTGAGTTCAGTTATTGTTTCTGTGGCGATCCCCATTGCAATTTTGTTCGTGACGGATGATCCGATTGTCAAGGCAAATGCCAAAGAAGCCCTCAATTTTCACATTAACCTCTATATCTATGCTTTTGTTTCTATCCTGCTAATCGTTGTCATCATTGGCTTTTTATTCCTGGCTATTTTAGGCATGGTTAGTCTAATCATGCCAATTATTGCTCTAATCAAGGTTCTGGATGATCCCAGCCAACCTTACCGCTATCCGTTTATCTTTCGCTTGATTTAGGTGATGATGACTGGGAAACGTCTCTGGCATCCTCCACCCTCTACCCTTGTCCTCTCCAGCCAAGATATCCATGTCTGGCGGGCTGATCTGAATCAACCGATCGCACAGATCGAGAGATTAGCACAACTCCTGTCTCCAGATGAACAGCAACGGGCAAAGCGATTCTACTTTGAGCGCGATCGCAACCATTTTATTGCAGGTCGGGGGATTTTACGGACAATCTTGGGTCGCTATTTAAATCAACCGCCCCATCAAATCCAGTTTGACTATAGTCCCCGTGGCAAACCCGCGATCGCAACCAGTAATCCCAATCAAACATTGGGTTTTAATCTGTCTCATTCTCATGGATTAGCCTTGTATGCTCTATCCTCAACCCTTAAACTGGGGATCGATCTCGAATATCGGCGTCCGATGCCTGATGCAGAGAAACTCGCACAACGTTTCTTTACACAAAGAGAATATACTGCCATTCGGACTTTAACTGGGGATCAGCAACAACTCGCGTTTTTCAACGGTTGGACAAGCAAAGAAGCCTATTTAAAAGCAACTGGTGATGGGTTAGCCAAGTTGTCAGAAATTGAGGTATCTCTGATGCCAGGAGAAGCGGCTAAATTGCTGAGTATCGCGGGAGACTCTAACGCGGCGTCTCATTGGTCACTTTTTCCCCTGATCCCAGCATCGGATTATGTGGCGGCTGTTGCGGTATTCGGGCAGAATTGGCAGATCAAATGTCTTGAGTTTGAACCTTAACTTCCTGGACAACTCTTGAATCATTTGAGTAGGGGCACGATATTATCGTGCCCCTACACCATTTAGGGTAAGGGCAAAGGACAAATGACAAATGACGAATGACTTAAACTAATTCGACGCGATCGCCGATCGTTTGACTAAACAGTGAGTCTTGCTCAACTTCTGGCGGGTGAGGGGGAGCCACCATAATTACAGCATTATGCTGAGAGATGATCACCTCTGGATCGAAAATAAATTCACTATAGTCAGCCAGATCATCCAATCCCAACACATTTAAAACGATCTCAGATAAAACCCAAGTCGTCACTTTGAAACATGCCTTTTGCCACTGCTTATGCCTATTCATCTGTTTTAGGCTCCTGCGATCGGTGGTTGAGATTTTGCCTTCTGGCTCGAAGATTGGTGTTTCCAGCAGTACCATCACTGTTAGCGGCTCAATCTCTACTCGTACATTCAGTGCGATTACCTTGATTTCAGCAATCTTTACAAAAACTTGTCCAGAACTTACGCATTCCTTTATCTGTAGAGACTGAATAATTGTGTCGAAGGCTACACATCTTAACTACACCCTGTTTCCTGCGTTAGTTCCTTGTTGATGCCAAGCCCTAAATACTCACAACTTGGCTTTCATTCAATACCTTAACTAAAGTTATGTAAAGCATCACACCTTCAACCTGGTGCTTAAAGTAAAGTTTCGATGAAATTTAGCGTGGGGAGATAAAAATCAGCAATACCCTGCTAGTCGCCAGGGTTTCCAGGCAGATGGGGTGAGGGGGTGAGGGGGTGAGACAAGGAAGAGTTTTCACGAAAAACAGGGCGTTTCGGCTTTTTACAGTTAGCTTGACCGAACATGATTCTGTACGGTTTTTCTCCCTTGTCTTCTTGTCACTTTGTCCCCCTTGTCTTATCTCAACCATAAAATAAAAAACCTACACCTGTCAGGAGAGGGTGAGGGGGGGTTCATACCAAACCTGGCGATAAATAAGTTCTAATTCACTTCCCACCTCTGCAAAGTAGTCCATTTGCTGGGAGTGTAACGTGACGATAGTTCGGAGAATTAAAAGCGCAATAATTGCCACAATCATACCCGCTGCTGTAGTAATTAGCGCTTCACCAATACCTCCAGCCACTTTTGTTGCCTCAACGGTTGTTCCTCCCCCACCAATTTTCAGGTTATTGAATGTACTAATTAAACCCGTAACTGTTCCCAGTAGACCCAATAGAGGCGCAACGGCTACAATAGTTTCCAGGAGTTTTTCACCTTTTCGCATTTTGATGAATTCTTTATCACCGGCGGCTTCCATGGCTAAACGAAAGGTTTCTGGTGTTGGCTGTTTTAGCTTGAGGGGGGCATAAAGAAAGCGACCAATGGGTAAGTGTTGAGCCGATTCTGCTATGTCTTTAGCCTGTTCTAAGTTAGACTGTGCCGCTGCTAGCACATCCTTAACCAGGGTGGCTTCTTGGCTTAATAATTGAAACCAAAACCAAGCACGATCTAGCCCACAGGATATCGTTAATATAGATAATCCTAACAGGGGCAGCATGACGAAACCGCCTTGGATTAATAAATCATAGACTCTTGTCATTTTAAATATCAGCTAATTCCGCACAATCACCCCTGGTAACTTTTATCTTATAACGGTACAGACCTATTGTCCAACAGGTAAAGAATTAGATTCCCGACGGGTTCTGGTAGGGGATTTATCTTCAGTTTAACTATTTCGCGATCGCGACTCGATAATCCCGGTCAATAAAAGTCATATTAAACATAGTGTCGCGGTTGCGTAAGAATTTAATCAGACTCGACTTGGGTTCAAATTTTTTCACACAAGCATCGGCTGTTTCATTATACCGAGTTTGAAATTCTTTTTTTAGCTTGTTGACCGCTATGTCATCCGTTCCTAATTTTTTAATCATTCCTTCTATCATTTCTTTGAGGATTTTCTCTAAGGTTTTGACTGAATTAATAGAGGATTGAGTCGATTGGATTTCTTTTTGGCTTTCTGGGTCTCCTGGGTTACCGATTGTGACACTATAAATCTTTCCAGATTTTTTGATTTGAAATAAATTACAGTCTTGCAAAAAAGTTATAAATTTATCGCCAAGGCTCAAGTCTTTAAGCACCTGATTAACTGATTGCTTATGCTGTTTACAGAATTCAGTACCCACATTAGAAATGGGAACAGAGGTTTGACCTGAATTCGCCATGATTATTTTGACAATTCTAGCTAACTCTTGTTCTAACTCAACTTTTGATTGAATCGTTGTATGTAAAGAACTATCTAAATTAGGGGATTCGGTCGAGGCACTCGGATTAGGAGCGATAACTGAAGTATTCATTTCAAACAAGGTTACATACAAATCTGACTGTTCTGGTAAATCATGTAACACAAACTCCTTCGGATAATCGCGAAAAAAATCTTGAACCGTTTTGCCGGGACAGTGCAATGAGACTAAGTGACTGATCCTGGTATGGTGATGGCTGCAAAATAAAGTGGAAACCTGAGACAGTTCCACCCAAAGATTCCCAGTGCGAGTTTGTTCAAGTCTAATAATCGCTTTAATTTGATTAATAAATTCTTCGGGACCCGGAATTTCAGGTGGCGGACTCAGGGAATGCCGTTTAGTTTGGTTGGTATCACTATTTAAGACGGTGATAGTATCCCCTTGTTTGCGAACTAAATAGACGGTAAATCCATGAGTCTGAAGTGTATTATAAAGATGAGTCATCCCGCCATCCGAGGAGCAAACTAATATTTCCCTGGCATTGGGATAATGGATAAAAATTGATGCTCCCACCGTTGCCATTTTCATATCGGCACTATCTTTCCCCGGTGGAACGTGAATCAATTCATACCCGCGACTGTGGAATTCTGCGTCTTTTTTGCCGAGGCTGCGCCAATTGGCAAAGGCGACTTTAATTTGAATCGGATAGGTACAGAGTTCCTCTAGGAATTTTTCAGTTTTGATATCCAGTTGTAGGTTTTCGGCGTCGAGTAAAAGAATGGCAATACCGGGGGAATGATTAGTCACTGAAGCCGAAGGGGGTAAAGTTTCAGAATTATCTGAACTGACCAATTCCGGCGACGGCGATGGGGACGTTTGGGGAATTGAGGATTGTAGAGTTTGAGTCAATTCACCAAAACTGGGTTGGGTAAAATAGCTGGGAAGGAGTAAACTTTCTAGGAAACGCCGTAGGTTTATCAGTTTGGCTTCCTCGTCCTCAACGTGAGTCAGTCGAGCTTTTAGCTTTGTGATGAAGACAGATTGATTGTGGGAGGTGTGCCAAGGAATCGTCCTATACTTTTGTTTGAGGAGTTCCGGATGCTGCTGTTGGATATCCAAGACAATGTGGTAAACGCGATCGCATATTTGAGCAATAGTTGCTGTATCAGTTGCCAATGGCGCATTGGACGGATCAGACATATCACAAAGTAGCACGGAGGATGGCTTATACGTCCATAATAAAAGAAACAAAAAGCTTTACACATCTTAACCATGGCGAGAGATCTGCGGGCATTTATCCAGGTGTTAGAACAACGGGGACAATTACGTCGGATTACGGCGTTGGTTGACCCGGATTTAGAAATTGCCGAGATATCCAATCGGATGCTACAGGCAGGCGGACCTGGACTATTATTTGAGAATGTCAAAGGTTCATCATTTCCCGTCGCCATCAACCTGATGGGAACCGAGGAACGGGTGTGTTGGGCGATGCATAAGGAACATCCCCAAGAGTTGGAAACATTGGGGAAAAAGCTGGGAATGCTGCAACAGCCGAAACCACCGAAGAAAATTTCCCAGGCGGTGGAGTTTGGCAAGATTTTATTTGATGTCGTCAAAGCCAAACCGGGACGCGATTTTTTCCCCGCCTGTCAGCAAGTGGTGGTGGAAGGAGACGCCCTAGATTTAAATCAACTGCCCCTAATTCGTCCTTATCCAGGGGATGCGGGCAAAATTATTACCTTGGGGTTGGTGATTACTAAAGACTGTGAAACAGGTACTCCTAATGTGGGTGTGTACCGTCTGCAACTCCAATCCCGGACTACCATGAGTGTTCATTGGTTATCAGTACGGGGTGGGGCGAGACACCTCCGCAAAGCGGCGCAGAATGGTAAGAAACTGGAAATTGCGATCGCGCTAGGGGTTGACCCCTTAATTATTATGGCAGCCGCCACGCCAATTCCTGTAGACCTTTCCGAATGGCTGTTTGCTGGACTCTACGGCGGTTCAGGGGTGCAACTGGCAAAGTGCAAGACGTTAGATTTACAAATTCCCGCTGACTCCGAGTTTGTCCTAGAAGGGACAATCACACCAGGGGAAGTATTACCTGATGGACCCTTTGGTGATCACATGGGGTATTACGGCGGCGTCGAAGATTCCCCAGTGATTCACTTCCACTGCATGACTCATCGCCAAAACCCCGTCTATCTTACCACCTTCAGTGGGCGTCCCCCGAAGGAAGAAGCAATGATGGCGATCGCACTCAATCGGATTTATACGCCAATTTTACGCCAACAAGTATCCGAGATTGTGGATTTCTTCCTCCCCATGGAAGCCCTCAGTTACAAAGCCGCGATTATTTCCATTGATAAAGCCTATCCCGGACAAGCCAGACGGGCAGCTTTAGCGTTTTGGAGTGCTTTACCCCAATTTACCTACACCAAGTTTGTGATTGTTGTGGATAAAGACATTAATATCCGTGATCCGCGTCAAGTGGTGTGGGCAATTAGTTCCAAAGTAGACCCGACGCGAGATGTCTTTATTCTGCCGAATACGCCCTTTGATAGCTTAGATTTTGCCAGTGAAAAGATTGGTTTAGGCGGACGTATGGGCATTGATGCAACCACTAAAATCCCCCCCGAAACGGAACACGAATGGGGCGAACCATTGGAATCAGATGCTGATGTTGCGGCTAGGGTAGATCGGCGCTGGGTCGAGTATGGCTTAGATGATTTGGAATTAGGAGAGGTTAATCCGAATCTGTTTGGCTATGATATGCGGTGAACAAATTTTTGACACTCCCACGGCTTAAAGCGCGTGGGATTCTACATTCATCGTCAGAACTTGCTCTACCAGGCTTGCGCCAAGTAGCGTAGAGGCTCCAACTCCTGTAGCGTTACTTCGGGATTGCCCATCCCTAGATTTTGCCTTG
>NZ_JAVKBY010000028.1:0-19933 GCF_040222985.1 Coleofasciculus sp. F4-SAH-05 | reverse complement strand
TGTCTAATTGAGCTTTTTTCTACTAAATGAGCTTTGACTATTTTTTCTCTGAAATCTACTGAATATGCTTTCATTGGCTATCCAACGCCTTAATCTCTGTTCATCAATTGTACTATGATATAGCGCAAAGCGCTGTATCTGAGAAACAGCTTGATTATGCGACAGAAATACAAGTTGCAAATGTACTCAGGCAGGCAGTTAATACTGTGAGGCAATACAACAGCTTAGAAGAACATGATTCATTGGTCTTTAGTGTAAGTTTTAGCCCCGATGGGAAAACCTTAGCCTCTGGAAGTGACGATAATAAAATTAAACTGTGGAATCTGGATTTAGATGACTTACTGGTAAAGGGGTGTAATTGGGTGCATAATTATCTGAAATATAACCCAAACCTGAGAGAAAGCGATCGCACTCTCTGTGATGGTATCGGCGATTAGCTTAGTTGGTGAGACAAATCCTTTTTTCCTTCCGTCTTCATCAAAAATAAAACTAGGGGATTTAAGATTAGAGTCCTAATCCAAAATCCCTATTCAATCAACCCATCTAAGGGCAATTGATTTTAACGTTCAGCTAACTCCAAAACTCTCTAAGTTGTCGCTGCTGCACGCGCTGCGGCTGCTTCATCGGGATGAATTCCCAAACGAGTCAGATTAATCCGACCTTTGTTGTCAATTTCGCGAACTTTCACAATCACTTCATCGCCAACAGCAACCTCATCTTCTACCTTACCGACACGATAATCTGCCAGTTGGGAAATGTGAATCATTCCCTCTTTCCCAGGTAACACTTCCACAAAGGCGCCAATGGGAATAATTCGAGTGACGCGCCCTGCATAAACATCCCCTTCTTCTAAGCGACGGGTCATGCCTTGAATTAGGGTAATCGCTTTCTTTGCTTTTTCCCCTTCAACCGCAGAAACGGTAATCGTGCCATCATCATCAATATCGACTTTGGCACCGGTTTGTTCCGTAATCCCTTTAATCGTCTTACCGCCAGGACCAATTACTAAGCCAATTAAGTCCGGATCAATCTTCATCGTCAGTAAGCGTGGGGCAAAGGCAGACAAATCAGGACGCGGTTTGTCAATTGTCGCCAGCATCTTTTCTAAAATATGCAGTCGCGCTGGTTTGGCTTGTTCAATCGCTTTAGCAACGGTTTCCATGGGCAGCCCGGTGATTTTCATGTCCATTTGTAAGGCAGTAATCCCGCTATCCGTTCCCGCGACTTTGAAGTCCATGTCGCCTAAAAAGTCTTCAATTCCTTGAATATCGGTGAGAATCCGGACTTGATCGCCTTCTTTAATCAATCCCATCGCCGCACCACTGACAGGCTTGGTAATCGGCACCCCTGCATCCATTAAGGCTAGAGTCGATCCACAAACCGAACCCATGGAGGTTGAACCATTGGAGGAAAGCACCTCCGATACCACCCGAATTACATAAGGAAAGGCATTTTGCGGCGGTAATATGGGCATAATCGCCCGTTCCGCTAACGCCCCGTGACCGATTTCCCGGCGTCCCGGCGATCGCATGGGTTTAGTTTCCCCCACGGAAAAGGGCGGGAAGTTATAGTGGTGCAGGTAACGCTTCTCTTCTTCGGGATTCAGATCATCCAACATTTGAGCATCCCCAGGCGTTCCCAGCGTCACCGTAGATAGCACTTGAGTCAAGCCTCGATTAAATAAACCACTCCCATGAACACGAGAGGGCAATAGACCCACCTGACACGACACCGGACGTACCTCATCCAGTTTACGCCCATCCACGCGCACGCCATCCTCGACAATTTGCGATCGCATCAGCTTCTTGGTTAAGCTTTTGAACACACGGCTGAGCAGTTGATTATCAGCCGCCGCCACGCGCAGGGGATCATCCTCTGGACGTTCAGCGATGGGAGCCAGAATTTCATTTTCCTTGATTTCATCCAAGGCTTGATCGCGACCATGCTTATCTAAGTCAAACTGAGACAAGACTTTCTTTATCGATTTCGTCGCGCGATCGCGGATAAAATCTTCCAGTTCCGATGGGGTTTCTGGCGGTTCGGCTTGGATAATCTCAATCCCCAACTCCTTGAGCAGGTTTTCCTGAGCCGCAATTAAATCCTGTACGGCTTCATAGCCAAATTCAATCGCCTCAATAATATCCAGTTCTGGCAGTTGATTCGCCCCGGCTTCCACCATAATCACACCTTGGGGAGAACCCGCCACCACCAAATCTAGATCACCATTGTCGATTTCGCGGTAAGTTGGATTAATAATGAAATCATCTCCAACTAGCCCCACCCGTACTGCTGCCATCGGACCATAGAATGGGATTTGGGCTTGCAGTACCGCTACTGATGCCCCAGTTACCGCCAACACATCCGGTGGCACTTGTTCATCCATGGACAAGGTTGTGGCTACAATCTGAATATCATCCCGTAGCCAACTGGGAAACAAGGGGCGCAACGGGCGGTCAATCAGACGGCTGGTGAGTGTTACTTTTTCCGGAGGACGCCCTTCTCGGCGCAGAAACCCACCCGGAATTCGACCGGCTGCATAAAGTCTTTCTTCGTAGTCAACTAATAAGGGGAGAAAATCGATGCCTTCTCGACCCGCTGAGCGAGTCGCCGTGACTAAAACCGCTGTATCTCCTGATTCAATTAGTACAGATCCCCCAGCTTGGGGTGCTAGTAGACCGGCTCTTAGCCGAATATCCCGTCCATCAAAGGATATTGATTTGTCTAACTCTACCATTTGGTTCGTTACCCTTCTCTCTTTATCATGTTTTTTTCTCTGTCGCAATCCTAGCACTTATGGAATAATGATGCTTTGAGAAGGGATTTGAGTGTGTAGGGGCGGGTTTAGGGAATTTATTGGCGCTGTTGACGATAACTTTTGTTCAAAACCCGCCCCGATCAAGTGTTGAGTGTTGAGCCTTCGCTTCGCTAGTCAGACATTTTCATTTTTCTATAAACATGGCAATTTTACATGGTAGTTGGATTACTGGCGAATCTGATAGTTATTTATTTATTTGGGGAGAACAGTGGCGTCCTTTAGCATCTGTTGACTCTGCTGCCAACTCGGATATTTTTCCCCATCCCTTTGCCATGACGCAGACAGAGTTAAGTGAGTTTTTACGCGATCGCGGTTTAACCCTTCCCGAATCTGGAACCGGAAAAAGCGACAGAGATACAGAGAGTGCGATCGCCTCCTGGCAAAGCCAGGTTTTTGTCTTACCCACTCACCCCGCAGGTGCTAAAACACCAGCCTACCCAATTCTCTCCGCCCAACTCCCGACAGAGGACTCTTCATCCCTGGAACTGCACCAATGGCAGGTTACAGGCTACCGTCTCACCCCTTCAACCGCTTTACCCTTTCTGCAATCTCTGCCCTTAGGGAGATTCAATATTGCCGATAATTACGTCGGATCGGATTTACGATTTTGGACTCATGTCTATCGCTGGAGTTTAGACTTACTAACTCGGTGTAAATTTTTACCTGGACTATATAGCCAACCCGACGGTGAAGCGATCGCCTACTGGCAACCCCTCCTCGATAGTGCCACGGATCAAACCCGATTAGCCGAGTTTACCCAATCTATGCCCTTAGCGTGTCAAGCGTATGACGGCAATGTAGAGACGCGCCATGGCGCGTCTCTACAATCACAACATCCCCAATCCCTAATCCTCAACTTTTTAAGACACGCCATTGATACTCAGGTACAAAATTGGGTTGAATCACTATCACCCCCAACCGCTACCTCACCCATCCCCGAATGGCTGCAAGCCCTCTGTAGCGCCAAGGAGAACCTAGACGTTGAACCGATGGCGATCGCGCGTTTAGGTACAGCACTCTCCACTTGGACAACCTCTATCCAACAGCACCTAGTTACTCCCACCACCCAAGGCTTAACCCAAAATCTCTTCCGCACCTGCTTAGTCTTGCAACCGCCAGAACCCGATGAAGCCAACTGGCGACTTGACTTTTGCTTGCAAGCCATGGATGAGGCAGACTTATTAGTCGATGCCAAAACGATTTGGCGGCATCCTGTCGAACAATTAGACTATCACGAGCGAACCATTGAACAGCCTCAAGAAACCTTACTCAAAGGATTAGGATTAGCATCTCGTCTCTATCCCCCCTTAGAAGCCAGCTTACACGAACGCTGTCCCCGGTTTTGTGAACTCAATCCCGTCCAAGTGT
This sequence comes from Coleofasciculus sp. F4-SAH-05, assembly GCF_040222985.1. Taxonomy (NCBI): domain Bacteria; kingdom Bacillati; phylum Cyanobacteriota; class Cyanophyceae; order Coleofasciculales; family Coleofasciculaceae; genus Coleofasciculus; species Coleofasciculus sp. F4-SAH-05. The sequence goes on along the minus strand of NZ_JAVKBY010000028.1, from coordinate 15,750 downwards.
ATGAATTTATCAAAGCCAGCGCATGGCGACTGCAAGACAGCGGCTTGGGCATTATCTTACCCCCAGGATTAGCCCCCGGATCAGGGAAAAAACGCCTCGGCATTAGTATTACCGCAGAAGCACCCAAATCCAAAAAAGACGAACGGTTAGGGTTACAAAGCCTGCTGAAATTTAAATGGGATTTGGCGATTGGTGATACCAAACTCTCCAAATCTGAATTCCAACGCTTGATGTCCCTCAAATCCCCCTTAGTGGAAGTTAATGGCGAATGGATTGCCCTACAACCTGCCGATGCGCGGGCGGCGCAAACTATCTTAACCGCTTCAAAAGACGATATGAGTTTGTCCGTAGAAGACGCCGTGCGACTGGCAACAGGCGACACCAAAACATTAGGAAAACTGCCCGTTGTTCACTTTGAAGCCTCCGGAGCGTTGCAAGAATTAATCACCAATTTAACCGGAAATCGCACCATTGAACCCATTGACGTTCCCCAAGACTTTAACGGCACATTACGCCCGTATCAACTCCGAGGCGCCAGTTGGTTAGCCTTTTTAGAACGCTGGGGATTAGGGGCTTGTTTAGCTGACGATATGGGATTGGGTAAAACCATTCAGTTTATTGCTTTTATGCTTTATTTAAAAGAACAAGATGTTCTAGAATCGCCCACATTATTAGTCTGTCCCACATCCGTACTCGGAAACTGGGAACGGGAAGTGAAAAAATTTGCCCCGACGCTTAAATCCATCGTCCATCATGGCGATAAACGCTCAAAAGGCAAGACATTTGCCAAAGCAGTGAAAACCAAGGATTTAGTAATTACCAGTTATCCATTAGTGTATCGAGATGCTACAACCCTAGAATCAGTATCTTGGCAAGGTGTCGTATTAGATGAAGCACAGAATATCAAAAATTCAGGGGCAAAACAGTCCCAAGCCGTGCGGAAACTGTCAACAGAATTTCGCATTGCCTTAACGGGGACTCCTGTGGAGAACCGCTTATCGGAATTGTGGTCAATTTTAGATTTTCTCAATCCTCAATATTTAGGCGATCGCCAATTTTTTCAACGACGGTTTGCTATGCCAATTGAGAAGTTTGGCGACAGGAATTCATTGCAAACCTTGCGATCGCTGGTGCAACCGTTTATTCTGCGCCGTTTGAAAACTGATAAAACCATTATTCAGGATTTACCGGAAAAACAGGAGATGACAGTATTCTGTGGACTCGCCGCAGAACAGGCAACCCTGTATCAGAAATTGGTGGATGAATCATTAGTTGAAATTGAAGCGGCAGAGGGAATTAAGCGCAAAGGGTTAATTTTAACCTTGCTGATGCGACTCAAACAAGTTTGTAATCATCCCGCTCAGTTATTAAAAGAGAAATCCTTAAAAGACGCCAAGCGTTCTGGGAAATTACTGCGGTTACAGGAAATGTTAGAGGAAGCCATTTCGGAAGGCGATCGCGCGTTAATTTTCACCCAATTTGCGGAATGGGGTAAGCTGTTAAAACCCTACTTAGCGAAACAATTTGATCAGGAAATCTTGTTCCTCTATGGCGCAACCCGCAAGAATCAACGAGAGGAAATGATTGACCGTTTCCAAAATGACCCCGAAGGACCCCCGATTCTGATTTTATCCTTAAAAGCGGGAGGAACGGGACTAAATCTGACGCGGGCGAATCATGTTTTCCATATTGATCGCTGGTGGAATCCGGCGGTGGAGAATCAGGCGACTGATCGGGCGTTTAGAATTGGTCAAACTCGCAATGTACAGGTGCATAAGTTTGTCTGTACGGGAACGCTGGAAGAACGGATTAATGACATGATTGAAAGTAAGAAGCAGTTGGCAGAACAGACGGTAGAAGCGGGTGAAAACTGGGTCACGGATATGGATACCGATCAGTTGCGATCGCTGCTATTGCTTGACCGCACGGCGGTAATTGATGAGTAAGGGAGGTGTGCGATCGCTTTTCCCTGTCAATGACATTCTTATCCGTACAGGTATTGCTCTTACTCCTCATCTTCATTCTTAATCAATTCACCTAAATATAATTCGACAAATGTTTCAGCGGCGGCTGGATTAATATCCTTCAGCGCTTTTACGATATCTGCTACCGTCTCAGCCGTGGGATCTGCGCGTTCATGAAACCAACGATTGACGATGGTGCGCTCAATGCCTAATGTCACCGCCAATTTATTCTGGCTGATTCCGTAGGTTTTTAGTGCCTGCTTTAGGGCTTGTCCTGCTCTTCCCATGCCTCTAATCGTGTCAGAGGAACATGACGGAGTAAATGTAAACTTATTCGTTCACATCCGGTATGATTTAAATGTGAACTTAAAAGTAGGGGCGGGTTTAGTCATTTATGGGTGCAACCGAAACGATAATGGTGAAACCCGCCCCTACAAATGCACCCGCAACTTGCCCTCTTCAGCTATCCGCGTCAAAATGAAGAAAAGTAAAAATGCTTATCATTTCGATACATTCTCTGAAAATGGCGCAAGAACAGGCATACAATCAAACCTTTGACTACGATTTGGTCATCGTTGGCGGCGGTATTGTCGGCGCAACCTTCGCCTGTGCGTTGAAAAAGTCCGGGTTACGGATTGGATTAATTGAGGCAAAACCTCAGTCAGTCGCCGTAGCCAGACGGCAAGCTTACGCCCTCTCGCTGCTTTCTGGACGCATTTTCCAAGGAATTGGGGTTTGGGAGACGATTCAGCCGCAAATTGCGACTTATCGTCAAATTCGCCTCTGTGATGGCGATTATCCTAAATTCGTGCAATTTCACCCCACCGATTTAGGTACGCAGGATTTGGGGTATGTGGGCGAACATCGTCCTCTGCTTACGTCGCTGTATGAGTTTTTGGCAGATTGCCCAAATGTAAGCTGGTTGTCTCCAGGGGAAGTGGTGGAGGTTGAGTATCAAGCCTCTGGGGTAGAGGTTACGGTAAACGTGGATGAAAACCCTCAGACTCTGCGATCGCGCTTAGTTGTCGCCGCTGATGGTTCGCGATCGCGTATTCGTACAACCGCCGGAATCGGAACAAAAGGCTGGAAATATTGGCAATCCTGCGTCACCGCCCGGATTAAAACTGAGAAATCCCATAACGATACCGCCTTTGAACGTTTCTGGGAAAGTGGTCCGATGGGGGTACTCCCCCTCGCCGAAAATCGCTGTCAGGTGGTGTGGACAGCCCCTCACGCCGAAGCCCACCAGTTAAAAGACTTAAATGAAAAGGAATTCCTCGAACTCCTAGAATATCGCACAGGCGGGCTTTTAGGGCATTTAGAATTAGATAGCGATCGCATCCTCTTTCCCGTACAGCTAATGCAAAGCGATCGCTACACTCAACACCGCCTCGCCCTGATTGGTGACGCCGCCCATTGTTGTCATCCTGTAGGTGGACAAGGGCTAAATATGGGCATCCGAGACGCCGCCGCCCTTGCCCAAGTCATCCAAGACGCCTATCAACAGGGTGAAGATATTGGAGACGAACGCATACTCAAGCGCTACGAACAGTGGCGCAAACGCGAAAATCTGGTCATTTTAGGCTTTACTGATTTCCTGGATCGAATGTTTTCTAATAAGTGGTTGCCAATTGTTACCCTACGTCGCCTAGGATTATGGATGTTGCGTCATCTGTATCCAGTTAGATGTTATGCTCTGCAATTAATGACAGGTTTAAAGGGACGCACTCCTCAAGTGGCTAATTTTAAATCTGGGTCAACTTCAGTTTAATCAATAAAAGTAAAAACAAAGAACGTATTTTGAATTAGCTTAACTATGTTTCTCTTACACAAAATTCAGTTTTTATAGTTGAGCTTCTGGAGCAATAAGTACAAGTAAAAGACTTTCCAAGTTGTTCAAATCTCCAACAATACGTCGGACAGGGGGGGGGCAAACTCTCAGCAGTGTGGGAGTGGCTGAAATTTGATTGGCTTCCGCTTGTTCAGGATGTTTAAATACATCAATCACTTTTAGAGTGTAAGGATGTTGTAGGGATTGCTCGAGTAACTGATGTAGTTTTTTCAGGATATGTTCAGTTGATCCACTGTGTCCAGATACAAATAAGCGCAAGACATAACTCTGGGGAGATTGAATCAGACTTGAATCGTGCTCATGCCTAGGATTAGCATCAGACAACTGTTCTATACATTCATCCGGGCGATCGCAACGGATAATCAAATCATGATCTTGCCACAGTTGGGGAAAGCGATCGCGATATGTCTCCAAAACTATTGGATCACAGCACTCTTCCCGCCAAGGCGCAACTTGCCACACCACGTTCGTGACACCAAACACAGCATTCAGCAATGCCTGATGGTGCTGGATGGGCGGATAAAGTTCCGCTGACGTTCGCATCTGTTGGGTATAAGGATCGAGCCAGCGATCAATTGTGCCAGTATATCCCGGCACTAAAAAATGGGGCGGTTCCGGTAATCCGAGCATTTCTTGCAAACTCGCACACAGATGCAAATGCCAATGCTCTTGTTTACTAGGATCAATGCCATAAATTAAATCTCCCCCTGGTGTAAACAGGGCAATACCCTTAAATAACTGAGAAAACGAGCGTTGAATCTCGTTCATTGTTGATTGTTGATTTTAAATTATTGGCAGCTAAAGGCAGCGGATAAGAAGATGAGAGTTGCTTTCCCCTGCCTTGTCCTGACATATAACAAATGCCAAATGATAAATGGCAAATGATAATTAAACACGACCCCGTAACATCATCGCCATTTCGTTTTGAGTCGGCGACATTTCTAGGGCAGTTTCTTCGGTGATACGTCCTTCCTGATAAAGGTTAAACAAGGACTTATTCATCGTCATCATGCCGTCAAATTCATTAGCCGCCATCAGTTCGTGAACTTCCTCATATTCACCCTTGCGGATATAATCCCGAATCGCTTCTGTATTAATCAGAATGTCGTGGAAGGCGGCACGTTTGCCATCAGTGGTGCGACATAACCCTTGGGCAATGATTGCCACCATTGATTCAGCAAAAGCGACGCGGATGGCGTGTTGTTCTTCTGGATTATAAAGATTGAGAATCCGTTCAATAGTTTTCACCGCACTATTCGTGTGCAGCGTTCCCATAACCAAGTGACCCGTCTGAGCCGCTTTCAGGGCTGTGTTAACGGTTCCCCTATCTCGCATTTCCCCCACCAGAATCACATCCGGATCTTCCCGCAAGGAGGCTTTTAAAGCATTGTCAAACTGGAGGGTATGAGCGCCGACTTCCCGCTGTTTAATTAGGGCTTTTTGGCTTTTGTGAACAAATTCAATCGGGTCTTCAATCGTAATGATATGCTTCGGCATCTCCTTGTTCATGTAGTCAATCATTGCCGCTAGCGTCGTTGACTTACCTGAACCTGTGGGACCGGTAACCAGAATTAAACCCTTGTGATAATTACAGACATCCCTGAGAACTGCGGGAAGTCGCAACTGTTCCATCGTCAAAATCTTCAGGGGAATCAAGCGCATGACTATGGCAGGTCCTGTCAGGGAGTCGAAGATATTAATCCGCACCCGGGCAAAGTCATACTGCGCTGCACCATCAAATTCGAGTTCGTTTTGGAAGCGACGAATTTCTTCATCGGTGAGAATTTCCCGCAACCAACTCATAAACGTGGGTTTATCGGTTACAGGATATTCTGTCCGTTCCATTTCCCCTCGGTTTCGCATCCGAGGCACTTCACCGACACCAACGTGAACATCGGAAAATCCCTTGTCATACGCTTCCCGAATCAGTTGGTTTAATGTGGGTTGTCCGGGAGAAAGTCCCCCACCTTCCGCTGGCGTCCGGGATTTAACGCCGGGTGAAGCTTGACGAGAACTAGGTGCTGTTTTAACGGCGGTAGGATCTGATGCGGACTGACCCGCTTTGGGCGGCATCGGCATCGTTTTAGAGGGCATCGCTTGGGTTGCCCCTGGCGGCGCTTTCCGAGACGCTCCTCCTCTTGGCGGTGGCGGTGGCGCTGGAGGAACGCGGGGTGGAGGGGGTGGCGCACTCGGAGGTCGTTTTGGATCGGTCATGGTTGAACTACCGCTTCTGTTACATTTCTGTGTGTATCATTCCCTAGGTTCCCGCAATTCCTACAGTACATTTATCACGGAAACAGACGGAAATCAGTTACAAGACTTACCCTTCACTATAAAGCCATAGTCAGTGGATCGAAAAGTTTTCAGGTTGGAGGGGCTTGAGTTTTTATCAATAAAAATCCTGGACAACCCTAAGGATGTCTTTAGATCCGGGGAATTTTCAAATAAATAGGGATTAAATAGCATATTCAGTGAATCGAAAAGTAGGGGCATGGCACTGCCGTGCCCTTACTTAATTACGGGAGGATTGCTGTAACAGCAATAATTGTTTCATCTGACTTGAGTTTAACCAAGCGATCGCCACACCCATCTTTTCCTGACAACTTTACAGATTTTAACGATACCGTCATGACTCGCTCGTCGCTGGTGAGCAACACAGCCGTCTCGGTTTGAGAGGCATTGATGACTCCCATCAATCGATCCGTTGAGGTTTTAAATTGAAGGGCTTGAGTGCCAAGTTCACCCCGTTTGATGCGCCGGACTACATTGAGTCCTAGGCGTTTGCCATAGCCTTGCTCAGACACCAGTAACAGATTCTGGTTGGGCGCGATCGCGACACATCCCACTAATTCCTCCCGACGCCGCAGTCGCAACGCTTGATTTCCTTGGGCTGTACGACCCATAATCGGCAAATTTTGGTCGTTAATTTCAAAGCGTAATAAGCGCCCGTTACTGGTAGCGATAATCAGATCATCAGTGGATTGAGCTATGGTAACATACGCCAGCACATCCTCCTCTTTGAGTTTAACCGTGGTTAAACCCCGTGCCGTTAGGTTAAGTAACTCTGTCGCAGGTAGACGCTTCACTCGTCCCTGTTGGGTGAGCAAAATTAGGCTGAGAGACTCGGTAAGTTCTTGGGGTCGAAAATGGGCAATAACGGTTTCGGATTGAGCCGCATCAGGGAGGAGACGAGTCAAGGGGATGCCTTGCTTACGCCCTGCAGCGGGTGGGATATCTTGCACTTTCAAGGGGTAGGCTTTGCCTCCACTGGTGAGGGTGGCAAATTCTGACGCCGTGGTGGTTTGCTGCGTTTGAATCACAAAATCGTTCCCATCTTTGATCGAGGGTTTAGATTTGGGATCAGGGGCAGAACGTAGGCGTTGTACGTTTCCTTGATACGTAAACTCCAGAACCGTTTGTTCGACTTCCGTGTCAATCAGACTCGGCGATGGAGATTTTGAGGTCGAGGTTTTCGGGTTGTCTGAGGTTTTGGTTTTCTTGCGGGTTTGTTTTTCTGATTTGGGTTGTTTTGGTTCTTTAAGCGATTGCGGTGAGCGGATCTTGGTGCGACGCGGATCAGCGTATTTCCGTTTGAGCGATCGCAACTCTTTTTTCAGGGTTTTGAGTAATTCATGTCGGCTACTGAGTAATTCCTGGAGGGTTTCAATGCGGGCTGTGAGTTCCTCAAATTCGGTCTGGAGTTTTTGCCGTTCTAACCCCGTGAGGCGGCGCATCGGCATGGCGAGGATAGCATCAGCTTGACTCTCACTCAGGTTTAACTGGTCTTGAAACCGAGTCTTGGCGGTTGTGCCATCAGGCGCATGGGTGAGGATTTCAATCACGCGAGTGAGTTGATTTAAGCAAACCAATAATCCTTCCACCAGATGACGCCGTTGTCGTTTCTGGTCAAGTTCATAGGTATATTGCCGGGTCAGGGTTTGTTCCCGGAACCGTAGAAATTCTTCCAGACATTGCCGTAGGGGTAGCTGGCGGGGCTGTCCGTTGACTAATGCCAGCATAATCGCGCCAAAGTTACTTTGTAGGGGAGTTTGTTTGTAGAGGTGTTTGAGAACATCTCTGGGATGAGCATCCCGTTTAAGTTCCACAACCACCCGCATCCCCTGGCGATCGCTCTCATCGCGTAAATCGGCAATTCCGTCTAAACGTCCATGGTTGACCAGATCGGCAATTTTTTCAATCCAAGCCGCTTTATTCACTTGATAGGGTAATTCTGTGATAATGATTGCGGTGCGGCGATGACGGCGAGTGCGACCGACTTGAAGCTCTTCTACCTTGGCGATTCCCCGCACCGGAATAATGCCGCGTCCACTGCGATAGGCATCCCGAATTCCCGACGTGTCGATAATTTCACCCCCCGTGGGAAAATCGGGTCCGGGAATTAATTTCCATAATTTTTCATCCGCCAGATCCGGGCGATCAATCAAGGCGATTAACCCGTCCACAATTTCGCCCAGATTATGAGGCGGAATATTGGTTGCCATGCCAACCGCGATGCCAGAGCAACCATTGAGCAGTAAAATGGGTAGTTGAGCGGGTAAAACCACAGGCTCTTGTTGAGAGCCGTCGAAATTATCGATAAAATCAACGGTTGCCTCGCCAATTTCTGATAGGAGGGCTTCATGACTAATGGGAGACAGCCGCGTCTCTGTGTAACGCATGGCAGCCGGTGGGTCGTTATCCACCGACCCAAAATTGCCATGACCCGCCAATAACGGATAGCGAGTGGAAAAGTCTTGGATCAAGCGCACCATAGCATCGTATACAGCCTGATCCCCATGGGGATGATATTTCCCCAAAACATCACCCACTACGCGAGCGCACTTGCGGTAGGGTCTATCGGGGGTTAAACCCAATTCGTACATGGCATACAAAATACGCCGATGCACGGGCTTTAGACCGTCGCAAACGTCTGGCAGGGCACGCCCAACGATGACACTCATGGCATATTCAAGATATGACTGTTGCATCTCTGCATGGAGGGGCGTGGGAATAACTTGACCAGTCGCCAGCAGATTCAACTGTTTTGCCATGAGTTCTGTGTCCTAATTTCTAACCACAACGAGATGAAAATTTGATTTTTTTTGTGGCAACATTGCCCAGTCCCTGTCAGACTGATGATCAAATCGCACTTTTGTTGAAAAGACGACTTTCTTGATGCAACGCCCATGAAAACCGTTCTGATTGTAGAAGACGATCCCATTAATCTTCGCGTTTTTTCCAAAATTCTCACGAAGCGGGGTGGCTTGAATGTCAAGGGAACCGAAGATGTAGAGGAGGTCATGAAAATTGCCCACGCGGGAGATGCAGATATTATCTTGATGGATGTTTCCCTGGCTCACAGTGTTTACCAAGGTAAGCCTGTCGATGGCATCAAGATTACCCAGATGCTGAAAGCGGATGCTCAAACCAGCAATCTGCCCATTATATTAGTCGTGGCTAATGCTATGGAAGGCGATCGCGAAACCTTCCTTAAGCAAAGTGGTGCTGATGGTTATATCTCTAAACCTGTTGTTGATCATCAACAGTTTGTCGATCAAATCCTGGCACTTTTGCCTAAAAATGATTAGTCAAACCTGAGTGAGAGCGACGCCTCCAATAACCAATCTTCGGATAGGGACATCAATCCTCTGGAACTGGGTGCTGATATTGCCGAAAAACTGGAGTCTTACTAAAGTACGTATGTACTGTAACACAACCGTTTCGGCAAAATACAGAGGATGAGAAAGTTTAGAACCCTTGCGATCGGTTCCCGTTGATACCATCCGTTCCGAAAAACCTATACAGAACTATGCAGATCTAGGCATATCTGTACATAGTCGGAACGTGCAGACCAAGACTCACCGCAGTCTACGTTAGACGGGTCATGACACCTTGATGTGAACGCCAGCATCATGCTCTATCGGATTCAGTTAAGCAATCAGTGAACAGGTTTATAGCTGTAGTGCTGAATCCTTAAAAAGCCCGTCTAACATTGTCGAGGCAAACTTTACTTAATTGGATGACAGAAGATGTCAAATTACGCTTTTCTTGTTGACGCCAATAAGATACCGCTTAATCCAATTCATCCGGCACAAGCAAGGAAGTTATTGGACTCCGGAAAAGCCGCCGTGTTTCGGCATTATCCGTTTACCCTGATTCTCAAGCGAGTTGTCGAAAATCCGATGATTCATCCGCTCACTCTCAAGATCGACCCGGGTTCTAAGGTGACAGGCATCTCCCTTGTTACTGACCAAGACGAGGTTATTTGGGGAATGGAGTTAGAACATCGGGGTGAGTTAATTAAATCGGCTCTTGATTCCCGTCGAGCCGTCAGGAGGGGTCGCAGGAACCGGAATACTCGCTACCGGAAAGCACGTTTCTTAAACCGGAATCGCCCACAGGGGTGGCTGGCTCCAAGCTTGATGCACCGAGTTCTAACGACTGAAACTTGGGTAAAACGGTTGTGTAAATTTGCGCCGATTGAGGAAATCAGGCAGGAGTTAGTCCGGTTTGATACACAAGCACTCTTACATCCTGAAATTAGCGGGTGCGAATACCAGCGAGGTACTTTATTGGGTTATGAAGTACGTGAGTATTTATTGGAGAAATGGGGAAGAAAATGCGCGTATTGCGGTGCAGAAAATGTGCCGTTACAGGTTGAGCATATCCACCCTAAAGCTAAAGGAGGGACTAATCGCATCTCTAATTTGTGCCTAGCTTGTGAAAAGTGCAACACCAAAAAAGGAATAAAACCCATCGAGCAATTCCTCAAGAAAAAACCAGACTTACTGAAGCGAATATTAACTCAAGCCAAGCAACCTTTAAAGGATGCATCGGCCGTTAATAGTACCCGATGGGCATTATTTAATCGGCTCAAAGAGACAGGTTTATCAGTTGGTGTAGGTACAGGTGGGCAAACCAAATACAACCGAGTTCGATTGGGATTACCTAAGACTCACTGGTTAGATGCTGCCTGTGTAGGTATTACTGAAATGCTTCATCTGCTAACCGATCGCATCCTGAAGGTCAAAGCAACCGGAACGGGAGGGCGGCAACGGTGTCAGACCGATAAATTTGGTTATCCAGTTAAACATCGCCCTTTGCGCCCCATCTTTGGGTTCTGTACGGGTGATATCGTTCGGGCTGATGTCCCTAAAGGTAAGTACAAAGGGACATTCACCGCTAGGATTTGCCCAATGTCAGACGGTCGCGGCGAGTTCGTTATCGACAAGAAAAGGAGGTCAACCCGATTGGATTACTGCACACCGATTCACCCCCCAGGATGGTTATAGCTATGCATTTTGATTAGGTTTGCGTAGATGTCTATAGAGATTTGGTTACAGTTCTTTACCCACCAAAAAAATGACAACTCACTTCATTACTGCTGAAATTGATCTCCAGGAGTCCCCAAAACAACTCCATCAAGCGATTGAGACACAACTGCAAAAACAGGGAGAACCCCTGCGTTGGGCGGTTACATCTGTGGATACTCAGGAACAAAAAGCTCAGGTTGAAGCGATTGTCACAAATCCCGATTCTCAACCGTCCACCCCTTAATTATTGTGCGTCCTTACACCGTTGTTTTAATCGTTCCCACAGGAATTGGCGCATCCATTGGTGGCTATGCGGGAGACGCTTTACCCGTCGCCAGAGCGATCGCCCAAGTCTGCGATCGCCTAATTACTCATCCCAATGTCCTCAATGGTGCCCAACTCTATTGGAATTTGCCCAACGCTCTCTATGTCGAAGGCTATGGACTTGACAAATTTGCCGCTGGATGCTGGGGATTACAACCCGTGCATCAAAATCGGGTGGGATTAATTCTTGACCAGGGGATTGAACCGGATCTGCGTTTGCGCCACCTGCAAGCGGCTGATGCCACCAGAGCTACGTTAGGACTGAATCTGACCGACTACGTAATCACCGACGCCCCCTTAAATGTGGAACTGCGGATAGCACCATCGGGTGCGAGTTGGGGTACAATAGGCAATCCGGATAGTTTGTTGCGATCGGCAGAGGTACTGATTCAACAGGCAAAGGCAGACGCGATCGCAGTAGTGGCTCGTTTCCCTGATGATCTGGGAAGCGAAGCCCTAGAAGCATACCGACAGGGACAAGGGGTTGATCCTCTCGCAGGTGCAGAAGCCGTGATTAGTCACCTAATCGTGCGAACCTTCCAAATCCCTTGCGCCCACGCCCCGGCATTAATGCCCCTTCCCCTAGAACCGAACTTGTCGCCGCGATCGGCAGCCGAGGAATTAGGCTATACGTTTTTACCCTGTGTGCTGGTGGGATTAAGTCGCGCCCCGCAATTTCAGGTGAGGCGGCGTCAACCGGGAGCAATTTGGGCAGAGGATGTGGATGCGGTGGTGATTCCCGCTAATGCCTGTGGCGGTAGTGCCTTGCTAAGCTTAAGTCAGTTACGGACTCAAATTATTGCGGTTGAGGATAACCAAACCTCCATGCAAGTGCCTCCAGAACCTTTAGCAATTAAAGCGGTGCGAGTACACTCGTATGTAGAGGCACTGGGTATGTTAGTGATCCATCGCGCTGGAATTAGTACCGATGCTCTGAGTCCCTGCCTGTCGTCTATGCGTAGCTTATCTATATATTAGTGACTAAACAGCTTCCTGATCATCCTGACTTTGAACCCCTCACCCGCACCCAAGTGTTAGTTGCTATGGGGATAACCGCGATCGTTTTACTCGTCGTGGCTAAACTCTGGCTGAAATTTGGGTCGGTGACACTGTTATCCCTAGACTTTACTGTAGAAGGATTACTCATCGGATTAGGTATAGGCGTGGGAATTACCGCGATGAGTAGTGTGGTCTATCGTTTGTGGTCAGCTTACCGTAAAAGTGCTGATGTTTACCTCAACTTGGTTTTAAAGCCGTTGGTATTACCGGATCTGATTTGGTTGGGGTTACTTCCGGGTATGAGTGAAGAGTTGCTATTTCGGGGAGTGATGTTACCCGCCATTGGTTTGAACGCCCTGGGTGTGATTATTTCTAGCTTGGTGTTTGGCATTTTACATTTGAGTGGTTCCCAACAGTGGCCCTATGTAGTTTGGGCAACGATTGTGGGAGTGTTACTAGGGGTTAGTGCTGTCGGTACGGGGAATTTGCTGGTTCCGATTGTGGCTCATGTGGCGACTAATTGGCTGTCTAGTTTCTTTTGGAAGTTGGGACATCGAGAAGTTGAAGCGTAGAGCCTTAGAACCCTGGCTTCTTGAAAAAGTCGGGGTTTTTGCTTTCTAGAGCGCTCTATTGAACTCAAATATAAAGCGTCGATGAAGCTAATGGGGAATTCCATTAATGACTTTGATATAAATTTACCTTATAGAAAACCGCTACTTTAGTCACAAATGTTTTACATCGCGAAACATATAGAAATATATTCGAGGGAATCCGACAAGAAACTTTAGTGATTCACAGGGAAATAATGAAACACTAATGACTGGCAAGTCAGTGAGGTGGACGATACTGTGTCCGATTAAAGATTAATTAAATGTAAACGAGTGTTTACATCCATCTGATAAAGCCTCCATTTCTAATGTGTAAACACACAAGCGCTCAGTGCTATAGGACTTACGCAAAAGCTCTATATGTAGGGTGTGTTAGCGTAGCGTAACGCACCTTAACCAATATATAGTGGCTGCGTAAGTCCTGGGTTTATAGTCGGCGATGCTGGGATTTTTAGCGCCCAAGCGCAACTACAAGCTGGGCGATCGCTTGGGGTAAAATGCGATGTTCCTGGACTTGAATCCGGGCGTGTAGCGTCTCTGGCGTATCGTTGGAAAGCACGGGAACGGCGGCTTGGATTAAAATGGGTCCACTATCGACTTCTGGGCTAACTAAGTGAACCGTGCAACCTGTAATTTTGACCCCAGCGGCTAAGGCTTCTGCTTCGGCGCGAATCCCTTTAAAACTGGGTAAGAGACTAGGATGAAGGTTGAGAATGCGATCGCGAAATGCATCAATCAAGACTGGGGTAACAATTCTCATCCAACCCGCCATAACCACAAGTTCAACTTGGTATTGCTTCAATGTCTGGGCGATTTGAGCATCGAGGGCTTCCCGTTTTTTGTAATCTCGGTGATTATGGAGAACGGTGGGAATACCAAATTTTTCGGCTCTGGCGAGGGCTTTTATGCCAGGATTATTGTAGATCATCACTTGAATTTGGGCATGGAGTTGCCTATCTGCGATCGCTTGGGCGATGGCTTCAAAGTTTGTACCACTCCCCGATACCATAATTCCAAGTTTGATAGGAGGCGTATCTTGGGCTGGTTTGGGAGTAACTGCTGGGGAAATAAAACTAGGAGTTGTGTCTGTCGTTGGGGTATTGCTCGTCATACAGAACTACAAATTACACGAATTGCCAACAGTATCATAGTTTTCGGATGGATATTGCCAACAACAATTTTCAATATATCCGTAGGGGCGCACCGACGTGGATTGGTGTCAACTTAAGCTCAACCTGGGGGTGAGGGGCGATATCTCCAATTAAACCTGCTAAACAGGGTACGGCAGTGCCGTACCCCTACAGATATTCTGTATTATAGGCTAATGAAAATGTCGGCAATTTCCATCAACAAATGACCAATGACAAAGGACATAAGACCCATAACCAATAAATGAAAAACTTCAGCCTCACCCTCTACGCCTTCCACCTGCGTCAAACCCTCACCGACGCCCCCGATCGCGTGGCGGATGATGCCGCCCTATTATGGGATAATCTGACTAATCTGGGACATTTCCCTGGACTCAATACCCTGAAATCTCACCTGATCTGCTACACCAACACCGAATACATTCCCGAAAACGAACCCGGACAAAAAACGTACTGGCTTACCCACGCCCAAGATATCGATTTAGGCGCTATCTCCACCGCCGATGGCTTCAAAATCACCGCCAATCTCCAACCCTTTCGCCTCAATGACACCTACGCCATTGATCTCACCCTCTCCCCCGATTCTCCCCACCTCGACATCACTATCCCCCACACCGCCCTCAAATACGCCCGATGCTTACGTGACTTACGCGCCCACCAGACGGCGATGGAAACCAATCTTACCAACTTTGACACCAAAAAAGGCAATATCGCCCAAATTGGCACTATACCCCAATTCTGGGACGAATTCCTGCGCCAGAGTCACGTCTGGAAACAGCAAATCCAAACCGATATTAATTATCTGTCACCCGGACAAGAGTTATTCGGACAAATGCTAGAAACCGTGCGGGGTATCGTAGACTTAGATCAGGCAGAACGCGATACGTTCCGAAGGAACAGGCTTCGCCAACGCACTTTAGATGAAAAGCTGCAAAACCTAGAACTGTGGATAGCTGTGGTGGGAACCGGATTAGCCGTGAATAAACTACCCAGACCTGCTAAGAGCTGAGGTCTGGGTTTTTAGTAGCCCTAAAGTCATCGAACAAGCTAAGCTGAACATACTCGATAGTTCGGCTTAGCTTGCACGATAACCCCGTGCCTCCAGGCTGGTTTATAGACAGCCCCACAAGTGCAATATTATTGGCTCCATTAAAGTCGGCATCTCCATGCCAACCACAATGCACACATTTGAAAGTCTTGCCACTGCGGTAAGACTTTCCTTTTACCGGGTGAATGTGTAGGCAATTGTGACACATTTGGGAGGTGTAGCGAGGGGAGATAGGGATAACCTGAACACCTGCCCCAAGCGCTTTGTACTCAATGAACATTCGCAGTTGGTAGAATGCCCATGAATTCGAGCGTCTACGTTCCGTCTTGCTTCTGGGTTGCTGGTTAGTTCTTTCCCTAATTCCCGTAAGGTCTTCTATAGCAATTGAGGCACTTAACTCAACCGCTCGTCTGACCACTGATTTGGAGATGTTGTGATTAAGCCATTGCTGGTAGCGTCTCTCTCGTCCCGACAGCCGTTTCAGGATTTCTCGA
>NZ_JAVKBY010000027.1:0-24991 GCF_040222985.1 Coleofasciculus sp. F4-SAH-05 | reverse complement strand
ATTCATCCACAATGTTTTTTTCAAACAGGTTCCGTTTAATACATAGCTCCCCAAAATTGCTCGCTTTCCCCCACACCCCACACCCCATACCCCACACCCAGTATCCTATCGTGGGTAATGTGGCTTAAGTTGACACCCATGCATCCTTGCGCCCGAATCGACGTCCGAATGTACGCCGGAACCAATTCCGTCCAGATGGTCAATTTTTGGCTACCATGAGTGATAACATTGTCCGCATTTCAGACATTAAAATAGGCAAAGAAATTGACCGCATCAGCAACGAGGATTCAGTAAATGCCATAGCCTTCAGTCATAAGCTAAAACGCATTTAAATTGTATATTCCCTGTTGCCTGTGACACACCGAGCGTGTTACCGAGCGAAGTCGAGGTAAGTCGAGGTGTTGCCTGTGACACACCGAGCGTGTTACCGAGCGAAGTCGAGGTAAGTCGAGGTGTTGCCTGTTGCCTTTCAGGGTTTTAGGTATCCCAATTTAAATGCCGAACAGCTTATCAAACACACAGACGTTCCGCCGGAAAGTCTCTACAATACCTAAATCCCTGCATGACCTAATGCTAACCCCGCAACCAGCATCCCCAGAACCAAAAACGGTTGAGCGCTGGCTTGATATTTCACATCATTTTCCAGGGGCGATCGCAGAAAGTACATATCCTGAAAGGTAATCTGAGGCACAATTAACAGCAACAGTATCGCCGCATAGAGATTTTGATGAATGCTAATTAAATACCCCGCAATCCCGGCTTGAAAGATATCAATCATCAGCACACAAATCCAAGCCGCTGTCCCCACACCAAACATCACCGGGATAGACTTCAACCCCAATTGACGATCGCCTTCCACACTCTTAAAGTCATTCACCACGGCAATGCCTAAACCTGCCAGACTATAAATTAGGGTAAGAATCACAATCGTCCAATTCAGATCCCCAAATAAAGCATGACCCGCCCACCACGGCAGGGCAATATAACTCGAACCGAGGGCATAGTTTCCTAGCCAACCATTCTTTTTCAACTTCAATGGCGGCGCTGAGTAAATATAGGCGATAAACCCTCCAAAAAGTGTTAAACAGGTTAAGATTGGAAATTCATGTCCTGACCATTGATCTAACCCATACGCCACGGCAATACCCGCCAGCAATAACACCACAATCTGAGTCATCACTTGGGGAACCGAAATTGCCCCAGAGGGAATTGGGCGGTAGGGTTCATTAATCGCATCCAGTTCACGATCATAAAAGTCATTCAAGGTTTGGGTATACCCCGCCATCAACGGACCGGACAGTAACATACACGTCACCGCTCTCAGAATATCTTCCAGCGTCCAGGTATATCCACCTCCCGACGCCGCGCCACAGACAACCCCCCAGATTAAGGGAATCCAGGTAATCGGTTTCATTAACTGGAGACGAATTTTCCAGATCGATTTTTCACCGGGGGCGGCACCTTTCATGCCTAGAAGTTGCCGAGTTTTACCCGTTTTATCGGTTTGTTCGGTTGAGGGAGAGTTAGACATTTTAGTATTAAGTGTTGAGTGTGTAGGGGCGGGTTTAGGGATTTCCTTATGGGTATTGATGGTAACGTTTGTACAAAACCCGCCCTAACCAATACGTAGAGGCAGGTTTAACTATTATCGTTTGAAATGGTGCGTTACGCTCCTTTGAATTGGTGCGTTACGCTCCTTTGAATTGGTGCGTTACGCTCCTTTGAATTGGTGCGTTACGCTCCGCTAACGCACCCTACCCGCCCCGACGAATGACAAATGACGAATGACAAATGACAAATGACAAATGACGAATGACATAAGACAATCAGAACGAAATAATTAAATGCCGATCTTGGAACTTCGCCCCTTTCACAGCTTGACCGCTTAATTGGGGCGGAAGCCAAATATTACGCCGCTGATCCCCGGCTTCAATTGTCACCTCTGGACCATATTGGGTGAGTTTCACCTGCTTTTTGTCAAAGCCCGGTAAAAATAAACTGACTTGACGATTCGCCACATCTATGCTAATCGGTTTAGGCGCTTGCACCGCTTGTTTAAAATCAGGCAAAGCATCCATCAACGGTTGCCAGTCAGCAACCTGAGATAACTGGGGCAAAGCGCTAACCGTTAACGGGGCAAATTCAGCAGCTAACGTATCCGTTGCTGGAATTTGGTTCAACAGAACCCCCCCCACCGTCAGATTAACCTGCTGGGCGCTCCCCCAGAAATACTTAGCCGTCGCTAAAGCCGCCGTGTCCCCGGTTGTCACCAAATACGCCGCCACCCGATTCGGATCAGCCACAGCGGTTTTACCCTGCTCCAGCATTTGGTTAGTTTGCTGAGTCGGTTTATTGGCAAAATCGTCGGGTGTCCAAGTCACATTAAGAATCGCACTGGTAACGGGTTGGATAAACGGGGAAATAGCCTTACCCAGATCCGACTCGGTAAAGATTTGGCGAAAGCGGCGAAAATACCAACTGAGAATTTCTGGCATCCCCAGCATCCTCAATGTGGCTTGATCGCCGCTGCCATCATAGATGATCACATCATACTCACCACTGGCGTCATATTCGCGAATCGTATTCAGGGCTAACGCACTATCCATCCCCGGTAAAATGCCCAATTCTTGACCATAGACATTTTTCAGGGTTGGCGATCGCAAATACTCCGCCTCTAGCTTTTTCACCTCGTCCCAACTCTGTTCCAGGAGGAGGGTAGACTGAAGCTGAACCGCTTTCAGATTCGGTTCCACCTCCGTCGGATCAGCCCTGGGGAATGTTCCCAGTAACAGTCCAAACGCCGGGGTAGGATCTTGCCCGACTAAAAGGACACGCTGACCAAGATTTGCGAACTTTTTAGCCGCCGCGATCGCAATTGTGGTACGACCGGTGCCGCCTTTGCCTAAAAAGGTGAGAATAAAAGCCATAGTTTTGTTGGACGCTGCTGGGGAAGTCGTCACTAACTGACGGGTTTGAGTTCATCTTCAAAAAACCAGGTTGCCGTGCTGTCGTCAAACTCGACGATCGCACCGACACCGCTGCCATCTGTCATTTTAAAGTCTTTGACGATGCCAACTTTCCCTAGTTTAGTAACGATGTCGCCCGACACCCGGTCTCTGAGACGACAGACTTGAACTTTTTGACCAATTTCCATTATTGCTGCTAGTAATTTTAATAGGATGAACCATTCCAAAGTGTACCGGAATCTGGGAAGTTTTGACCCGATTACAAGCTTCGAGGAGATAGTTTTGAACATATAGGGGTTCGTAGTCGGCACGAAGCGTGCCATCTAGCGCTAAAGCGCTGACTACAAACCTACCATCCGCTCCTGGGCTTGAACCAAAGCGCGTCGGACTTGCTCAAATCCTGTTCCCCCATAACTATTACGAGCAGAAACCACCTGATTGGGTGCGATCGCGTCGTAAATATCCTCCTCAAAGGCGGGATGGATTTCTTTCCACTCTGGTACAGTTAAGTCTTTGAGCAGTTTACCCGACCCTAGACAGGTTCTCACCACTTTACCGACCAAGTTATAGGCTTCTCGGAAGGGAACCCCTTTAGTTGCCAAATAATCAGCCACATCGGTAGCGTTGGAGAAATCTTCCGTCACGGCTGAGGCGAGACGCGGAGGACAAAACTCTAGCCCCTCCCGTAACAAAATTGTC
Source organism: Coleofasciculus sp. F4-SAH-05 (assembly GCF_040222985.1). Classification (NCBI taxonomy): domain Bacteria; kingdom Bacillati; phylum Cyanobacteriota; class Cyanophyceae; order Coleofasciculales; family Coleofasciculaceae; genus Coleofasciculus; species Coleofasciculus sp. F4-SAH-05. The sequence continues at coordinate 21,326 of NZ_JAVKBY010000027.1, read as the reverse complement.
ATGGCTTCCAGACATCCTTTAACCGTTTTCACGCTGTCAAATAATGCCTCTTTATCCTCCTGCAAATCCTTGTTATACGCCAACGGCAATCCCTTCATCAGCACCAACATGGCTTGCAGATGCCCAAACACCCGCCCCGTTTTACCCCGTACCAATTCCGGCACATCCGGGTTTTTCTTTTGCGGCATAATACTCGAACCCGTTGAGCAATTGTCCTTGAGGGTAACAAAGCTAAATTCCTGAGACGCCCAGAGAATAATTTCTTCCGACAGTCGGCTCAAGTGAACCATAATCAGACTCGCCGCCGTCAAAAATTCAATGGCAAAGTCGCGATCGCTCACCCCATCTAAACTATTACGATAAACATCGCCAAAGTCCAGCAGGGAGGCGCTGTAGTGCCGATCAATCGGGAATGTTGTTCCCGCTAGCGCCCCACACCCTAAAGGAGAAATATTAACCCGCTGGTAAATTTCCCCCAATCGTTGCCAATCCCGTTGCACCATTTCCCAATACGCCAGCAAATGATGGGCTAAACTCAACGGCTGGGCGCGTTGGAGATGGGTATAGCCGGGGATTAAGGTTTCGACATGGGATTCAGCCAGATTGAGCAAAACCCCTTGCATCTGTCGCAACTGAGTCCGAATTTGGCTAATTTGATCCCGCAAATAGAGTCGCGTATCTGTGCCAACTTGGTCATTTCGCGATCGCGCCGTGTGCAGCTTTTTCCCCACATCCCCAACAAGTTCCGTGAGGCGTCGTTCTACGGCAAAATGAACGTCCTCGGCGTCAATACCGGGGTTAAATTTTCCCTGGCGGTATTCTGAACGAATTTGTTCTAACCCGTTCACCAGTTGTTCCGCTTCAGCGGCTGAAATAATCCCAGTGTGGGCAAGCATCTTCCCATGAGCCACCGAACCCGTCAGATCATACTCAATCAGCTCGATATCAAACCCAATACTCGCATTAAAACCTGCGATCGCCGGATGTAGTGCCGATTCAAATCGCTGACTCCACGTTGTTTGTTCCGTCACAATACCGATTCACCAATGACAAAGGACATAAGACAAAGGACAAATCACCCAAACGAACTCATCCCCCGAAAAATATAACCGATAACTAAACCAATTAAAAATGCCCAGACTTGACCCGATTCAATGAAATTATTGAACGCCTGTTGAATTTGACCCAAAACATCCGGATCTTCAACTTGCTGGGCTAACACCAGTCCATCGGTTAGCCATGGACTCACCAGGTCAATCAGGGGATGAAGACTATGGACAACTGACGTTACAACTTGCACTTCCATAACAGCCTTTAAATAGGTTACTCGGTTGATTTTACCTGCAACACGACCAAGGTCATATCATCTCCGTTACGGTTTTTCCCGCCCATAAACTCTCCCACCCGCTCAAATAGGTAATCTAGGATGGGTTGGGAGCCTTGGCGATGTTCGCACGCCCACCGAAAGGCTTCAATCAGATTTTCCTCATCAAAGCGATCGCCGTGTTGATTGGCGACATCAGTAAATCCATCCGTGTAATAGATAATCGTGTCTCCGACATCGAGTAAGATTTGATCATCTTCATACTGAGAATCTGCCTCTAAGCCAATCAACATCCCATCCGTATCCAGACGTTGGATGGAATGGGTGGATGCTTTCCATAAGAAAGGGGGATTATGGGCAGCATTGCTATAGGACAAAATCCGGGTTTGAGGATCGTACTCCGAATAAAACAGGGTGACAAATCGATTGGAATTTTCCAAATCAGCATACATTACCCGATTTAGATGTTCCAGGATGCGGGCTGGGGAGTGACGGTTTAACACTTCTGCTCGCAACATACCCCGCGTCATTGTCATAATCAAGCCGGCTGGTACACCTTTGCCCATCACATCACCAATGACAACGCTCCAAGGGACAGAAGCTTTGTGCTGATCCAGCGCTTGATTCTCACCGGGTTGGGTTGGGCGAAGTTGATCGTAGTTGGTGGGAATAAAATCATAATAGTCCCCACCGACTCGACTTGCTGTCTGACACTGAGCCGCCAATTCAATTCCTTTAATCGAGGGACATTGACGGGGGAGGAGGCGTAATTGGATTTCCGCGCCAATTTCTAACTCTCGATCTAAGCGTTCTTTTTTGCGAAGTTCTACAGTTAGTTCATCATTCGCGATCGCGACGGCTGTTTGATCGGCTACCAAACGCACTAACTTCTGTCGAGTTGGCGTCCAGCTATAATTCAGGTCATCAGTAAACACATACAAACGTCCTCGTTCGACATTTTTAATTAAAATCGGTGTGCCAAATAACTGAATATCTGTGTCTAAATAACGATTGACCTGATCGTCAAACGATGACCAAATTGCGTCCAACTGTTCTGAACTCATTACCGATTTTCCATCCTCATTGCCTTGAGCCGCGATCGTCTGAGTTGCCCGTTCAAGTGCTGGACGCAAGGTTTGACACTCTTGATTATCTTGGCAATGCATCTGTTGTAGCCGGAGTTGACCATTTGGTTTTAACAAAACCAATGCGCCTCCCTCCGTATCGGTAACCCGTGCTGACATCAAGGGAATTAATTCTAAAAATTGATTCAAATTGTTGAAGCTGCGTAGGGCAAATCCCAGTGAGCTTAACAAATCTTGGATTTTATGTTGTTCTCGGTGTAGGCAAGCCACAAGTTCTTTCAGGGCGGAAACGGGTGTTCTGTCAGAAGCCGCGATATAGGGTGTGCCATTCGCTGAATTAGGGGGTTGGCTGGGAAAGGGGCGTGCTGTCATCACATCAGGGTTTGGGAGCATCACTTTTTACTAAAGATATAGTCCAATTGGAGGTAGTCTTTACACGTATGGTCTTCAAGTAGCTATTGAAACACTTTTGACCATCCATGCTTCCATAAGTAAGTTGCACAAGTCCGGACAGCCTTCTTGCAGGCATGAATAGGACAATATAAAAAGCGTGGGAAAATCCCGATGACATCCTATCTTAACGCTGTTGGTCTTTGGCGCTGTACTGAATGAAGTCTGTTACGGTTATTGTATAAGTATTTGACTGATTTTAGGTGTCAATCATAGCGCCAATTGAGTATTCTGCCAACGTCTATCTGGGGGATTAGTTAAACTCCTGCTTGTTTTTAATTTTCTATCAAGAGTCCAAAATCACGATTAGATCTTAATCCGCCTCACATCTATCTAACCGTTCGCTCATTTGGCTACTGAGTTACCCAAATGAGCGAACGGTGAGTCAATGAGATTGAAATTGAGCCTTCTGAAGCGACGTTGGAACTGTATCGATCGCGTGCAAATAAGAGCAAACTTCCTCAGGCTTTTAAGGGTCATCAATTCAATTTTTAAGTTAGCCGATAACTGGGACATGGTCTAGCGGTGCGAGCGTGCTAATGGTACACCCGAATGTAGTTGACTTTTTAGGGGAAGGAGCGTGCCCTTCCTGTTAGGACACATCAAATATGTAGAGACTAAAATGCAACGTCTCTACATATTTGACTTATGGGGATTGACAAATACAGGAGATATCTTAGGGAAAAAACAGCCGTTATTAATTGATACACAGAGACGGATCATGCTTGCCGTAAGTTCACATCAAGCGTTAAACCTGCTTTCGCCCTCATTGGCGCTCCCGGTCCCTATCCTTACGGTGATATCGAGGCAATTATTGCCAATGTTCCCACAGGCGATCGTTGGCTTCAACACATGGAAGAAGAGTTGCTGCCGTTTGAGAATTTTGACTTATACTCTTTGGGATGGTACACTTACCAAGTTGAGCGAATCCAAGATTGGAATAAATGATACAAATTTCTGAACGGATTCAAAATTTAAACGAGTCTCCTATTGTTACATTTGCCGCTTTAGCTAGCAATTGTCCAGGTGTGGTCAGTTTAAACAGTGGCTCCCCAGGTCATGGAGTAATTCCTGGAGTGCAGCAGGCAATTCATCGGGTTGGCGCAAAGGAAATCTCTGTTTACCGCACACCTCACTATGGTTCCTTGAACGCCCGAAAGGACGCCCAGCAATACTTCCAACAACGGTACGGGCTGGAGTTTGATCCCAACCAGGAGATTAATCTAACAACTGGGTTTACTCATCTATTTCACTGTCTTTGTACAACGATTATCAACCCAGGAGATACAGCACTTTTTCTCGAACCTTTTTTTCCCCAGTATGAGCAACCCCTGGTTTTAGCCGGCGGAAAAATGGTGGTTATCCCCACTCAGGCAAAGCATCGCTGGCAACCCCAGCCAGAGGCAATTAAAACAGCATTGAACCATCATCCCGATGCTAAGATGATTGTTTTCAATTATCCCAATAACCCCTCTGGTGCCACCCTCTCGGAAGATGATTGGAATGCAATTATTGATGTCTTGATTGAGGAAATGACCAGAAGGGAGCCGCTCAAACTATCACTACCTCTGGTTTTAATTGATGAAGCCTATGTTCCCCTGTTTCATCATGGAGAGATTAATGAACATCCCACCTTTGGTCTGACATTATATAAACGACTTCAGCAGGCACAAGCATCAGAACTTGCCTCCCTCCATCAATTAATGGAATCTGTGCTGATTGCTTGTACCCTTTCTAAACAAGGTACGGGGGGGACATTGCTGGGTTTGGGGGCGTCGAAGAATGTCAAATTGCTGGAGGCAATGCGAATTCCGCAGAAAGCTACCGTGATTAACTCCAATGCGATGGGAGAAGTCGCATTAAGTGCTGTAATTCAACCCGATCCTCACAAAACCATTGAATGGGCGGGAAGTCTTTATGAAAGTCGATTGAATCAATTGGCACTAGGTTTGAATGCCATTTTTGAGAAATGTAATCTAACCCATTCGGGGGAGACTCAGCTACCGCCAGCCAGCTTTGTGTCTGAGGCAGGAATGTATCTTTACGCCAATTTTTCTGCCTTAAAAGGTTATCAAGTGACGGCGGATTTCCGGGAAAAGTTGCAAGTGCTAGCTGACGGTAAATTTAACCTAGAATCGTTGTATCGGCAAAACCAGATCAATACTAGCTTGGAAGTAGCATTATGGTTGTTAGTGGCAGCCAGAGTATCTACAGTACCCATAGGCAAACCAGAGGATTGCTATCTACGTTTTTCGGTTGGTTTACCCCAAGCAGTTGGGGAAACTGATACTAAGATGGTTGATCGGCAGAAAACTGAAGCCCAAGGTAAGCAGTTAATTAGTCAAGCCCTGGCTCAAATTGAACTAGCTTTGGCACAACTTGTATGCTAAATTGTCTGCGTTGCAATTAATCGAGAAAACTGGCTTATGTCTAGAAAGCAAATAGAAACCATAACCCTAAAACCAGAAACGCAAAAGGTAATCGCAGATTATTTAATGGATGTAGCCTGTAAAGGTTATGATGTCCAAGACTTTGATACCCAGTTGAAATATGGGGGAACTAAGCTTTCCCTCTGCCAACAGCAGGGATATTATCCCAACTGTAATCTGGTTGTCATGAAAAAATTAGGCTATGCGATTACCGAAATCCTAAAAGAAAACGGGGAGCAAGCCGCCTTAGATTGTTTTCAAGCTTACCGGGAACTTTTCTCTTCAAATAGCAAGTGTCAAGCGGGAAATGATCCGGCTATTCCCTATGTTCAGAAAATTGAATTTCTCCCCAATGATCTTTTTGCCGACATTGATCCCGCTGATTTAATTGCGCCCAATGGGATTCGGATTCCCGCACACCTGAATACCTGGGCAGAAATTCAGCATTATGCCGCCAAATTGCTGGTGCCAAAACTCCTCTTGGCTGCAATTTGTGGCATCCACAACCAATTTCCCTGGATGGATCTCGACATGGATCTCAACTCCACCATGCACACCATGCGCCCTGATCCAGATAAATATCATGTTAATGCTGGCTATGGCGGTGGCTATATTAAGCAGCACACTGATGGCTATTGGAATCAGCGGAGTAATGTGCCGCTGATTATCGTTTTCCTCAGCATTAGTAATCCCAATCGGGAACCAACTGGTTTTATTCCGGTAGAGGCGATTTTTCGGATTCCCTCTCCAAATTCTCCAATTTACGACTCTTGGCGTGCTATCTTTCAGGATTTAATTCCACCGGATCAAACCCCAGCAGAATTTGTTAAATGGGTGGTTGAACAAGCGACTAAACCTCAGTTTTCCTTTGTTATGGGTGTACTGGGTGGGGATGCTAAACGTGGAGTTTATGAGACTCCTCTGTTGGAGAAAGATCCTAACTATGGGGGCTACTTATTCAGAGCCAAATCAACGTTTCAGTCGGCTAATCCAGAGGCAGCACCTGTGGTAGAGTTCACTAATCGCATGATTGAGTTTTTGGGAAATGAGAACGTAGCCAATACATACCTGGAAGTGTCTCTATCATCGGGAGAAGTCTATCTGGCGCTCAATGGTGCCGGATTATCTATTGATGCCAATCCCGACTATGAAGCCGATGGTTATGCCTACCCGGTAAAAGGAGCCGCAACAATTCATGGGCGGGGGAAACTAGCAACCATTGATGGTAAAATTGACAGAACCTTGGCACGGGGTAATAGTTTACAAAGTCCGGAAAGAACGTTTTATGCTCCCAATGATGGTGCCGAGTTGCTGTTGGAGGAGTTGAAAAAATGTGCAGATGATCCGGATCGGGTATGCCTAGATCGAAATCAGTTCTTTCCCGATAAAGGAGTCGTCAGTAACCTGCTCCAAGCCGGTATTCGGGGTAACGAATTAAAACGATAAATCAGTAAGGCACAATCTAGCTTGGCTAACAGCATAATTGGGCTATAGTTTGAGATCAATTTCTCCCTTTGTGTCTCCAATTTATGCCTAACATCAGCCAAGCCCAAAAATTAATTTGGAGGGATAGAAACAGAAACGATGGGTAATTATTCAGCAATTGATACATTTAATCAAAACTATTTTGCCAGAAAAGATGTAGACCTTTATTACCGCCGAGTTCTCAGCGAGCATTCCCATTGTGGCATCTTTGAACATCCGGATGAAGATGTGCATATTGGCAAGAAGCGGACAACAGAATATATGGCATCTCTACTGACATTGAGCCAAGAGAGTCACCTGCTGGATTTGGGTTCAGGATATGGTGGCGCCGCCAGATATATCGCCCAAAAATACGGCTGTCAGGTATCTTGTTTGAACCTGAGTGAACAACAAAATGCGATTAATGTTGAACGGAATCAAGAAGAGGGGCTGAGTGATTTAGTTACAGTTTATCAGGGTAGGTTTGAAAGTCTGCCCTTTCCCGACTCGACATTTAATGCAGCTTGGGCGCAGGATTCCCTCTTTTACAGCGATACTCAATTGCAAGCGTTTCGAGAAGCCCATCGAGTTTTAGTTAAGGGCGGTGAATTTCTTGCCTGCACGTATTTTTTCAGTGGGGATTATCCTACTGAGGCAGAGGTGAATAAGGTGGTGGATTGGTACACGGGTGGAGGAATTCACCAAGTCTATTTTTTACACCTCAATGATTATCGAGAGGTTGCCCAGGAAATTGGGATGTCTGAGGTACAAGTTATTGACTTAACTCATCATGTTTCGGTGAACTATTTGCAAATCTTGAAAAAGATGGAGGAAATTCAGGCAAGTGAGCAGCTTTGGAGTCAAGAGTTTTTTGAAAAGAAAAAGCAACGCCTGCTTGATTGTGCCCAAGTGGGCAAAAGTGGCTTGATTCAATGGGGAATGTTGCATTATCGGAAAGAAAATTAGGCAATCGCGTCAATGATAAACATAAGGACTGCATTCAGTCCTTAACTAACTACTTTTTCCCTCTAATAGTACTACCGAAATTTTGAGTTCTGACCCTCTAGATATAGCAATCCTAGACAGGTTGTAACAAATCAAAAACTAGAAAAAAACTCTCCTCCTCTTGCCCATTCCCGAAAAGCGGCAAGATTTTGGACAGGAATCAAATAGGATTGCTATATCGTCCTATTCTAATGTTTTGGCATCAGCAGTGTATTAATTTTTGTATAAGGAGATTTATATGGCAAGTTTGATGGAAAATTTATCCCACACTTATCGTTCTCTACCTCGTTGGGATATGGCTGAAGATATTAAGGGAGTGAGGAATTGTATTTCTAACAAAAATTATCGCGCCATTATGAGTGGTGACTGGGATTCTGAAGAAACCCTCCGGAAAGCACTTAATGATATGGATGATCAAGAGTACGCTGAGTGGTGTCTGGCTCAAAATAAAAAATTCCGAGAAATAGCAATTAAAGACCAGCTCCTGTACAACGTAGTTTCAAGATATCGCAACCACATCATTGACCATGGCGGGATGTGTGCCGAGTTTGGAGTATTCCGAGGACATTCAATAAATAAATGTGCCAGTATAATTTCCGAACGCCAATGGTACGGTTTTGATAGTTTTGAAGGGTTTGAAAGTGACTGGAATACCTATCAAGACAATTACTCTGTTCACAAAACAGCCTTTTCCTTAAAAGGGGGACTACCCAAGCTTGAACATGAAAATATTTCTCTAGTTAAGGGTTATTATAGCCAATCACTACCAAAATTCCTATCGGGTTTGACACCGGATCAGTATTTTTCCTTGGTTCATATCGACTGTGATATCTTTGAAGCGGCAAAATGCATATTCCAGAATCTGGGAAACCGATTTATTCCCGGTACGATTATTGTCTTGGATGAATCAGTAGGTTTGTGTGGTATTTCCGATGTTCTCAAAGCCTTTTATGATTTTGTTCGTACCAACGATATAAAATTTCAATGGTTAGGTAGTGGCAAAGGACCGAATGAGTTTACTGTCTTAGATCGAGGTTGGATTATGACCCACTGGCTATTTGCCTATAAAACTGGAATGTGTTCATCAGCTTGTATTTTGCAGTAATTGGGATTTAATGTCATGGACTGTTTGAGTATTGCCCAGGCGGCAAAAAAATGTGCGCCAACTCTAGCCAATGCTTCAACGCAACAGAAGAATGCGGCACTGTTGCGTATGGCAGAATTATTAGATGCCCATCGTACTGATTTAGTAGCCGCCAACCAAGTCGATGTAACAGCGGCTAAAGACGCAGGTAAACCGGCTCATTTAGTGGCTCGCTTACTGTGGCCCAATGAAAAAATAGATGCTCGGATTAGAGCTTTACATAAAATTGCCGCTTTGCCTGATCCTGTGGGCGAGTTTTTTGAGCCGATTGCTTGTGCTAATGGACTCAAAGCCTTTAAGATGCGAGTGCCATTAGGGGTAATTTTAATGGTTTACGAAGCTCGCTTGCATGTAACAGTAAATGCGGGGGCGTTTTGCCTTAAATCAGGAAATGCCGTTATTTTGAGAGGGGGTTCAGAAGCGAAAACCTGTAACCAGTTGTTAGGGAAATTGTGGCAAAAGGCTTTATCAGATGCCGATTTACCCACTGATGCCATTCAGATGGTGATTGGTTCCCATGAACAAGTGCATGAATTTCTGCAACTGAGTGAAGAAATTGACTTGGCAATTCCTCGAGGTGGGACGAGATTAATTGAAGCGGTTACGGCTGCGTCGAAAATTCCTTTACTGAAGCATTATAATGGGCTTTGCCATGTTTATATTGATGCTGGGGCAGATTTAGCTCAAGCGTTGGACATTGCCATAGATTCTAAGTGTTTGATGCCAGAGGTTTGTAATTCCATGGAAACACTGCTGGTGCATCGCGCATTTACTCCAGAGCTGGATAAAATTGTGGCTGAGTTTCGTGCCAATGACGTGAAGGTAAAGGGATGTCCGGTGGTTTGTACGGCTGTACCCGATGTGGATGCAGCTACGGAAGCAGACTGGCGCACAGAATATCTTCAGTTAGTGGTTTCAATTCGAGTTGTTGATAGCTTGGAGGCGGCAATATCCCATATTAACCATTTTGGCTCTCAACATACGGACACTATTGTCACTGATAGTTATCACAGAGCCGACCGTTTTGTCAAGGAAGTTGATTCCTCTGTGGTGTTAGTGAATGCATCAACCATGTTCAATGATGGTGCCACGTTGGGCATGGGTGCAGAAATTGGTATTGCCACGGGGAAACTGCATGAACGAGGTCCGGTGGGTTTACAGGGGTTAACTAGCTACAAATTTGTGATTCGTGGCTCAGGACAAATTATGGGTGAAGCGGGTATTCCTTAATATGCAAGAACAAGAAAAATGAGTAAGTACTCTAATTTTACCACTAACCTTAAAGAGCACCGCTGGAGACGTTCCACCGGAACGTCTCTACGAATCCGATGTGTCCTAACTGTCTTGGCGACTGCTATAACTTAGTTATGTTATGTATAAATTTTTTCAGCAGGGTTTTCAACAAGCAGCTAATCACCCCTTCGAGGGTAGGCGGATTGGTGCGGAGTTAAAATTTCCCTTGGTACAGCGCCAAACCGGGAAAGCCGCATCACTCACAACTGTAAACTCTCTTTGGCAACACTTAGCCCAGAAAAACTGGAATGTTATTAACGATCCCCTAACTCATAAACCTGTGGGTGCGAGTAAGCCGGGGGAATTTAATCATACGGTGGCTGGTTATGCTATCGGCTTTTGTAACCTAGAGTTTGCTCTCGCCCATACTGGAGATTTACACGCTTTGGAGCAACAAATTAATGCTCTGGTGACAGAGCTTGCCCCATTTGCTGATGCTCACGATGTGAGTTTTTTGGGGTATGGAATTCAACCTGTCACTGAGCCGACTCCTGAGTATAGGGCGCCAAAGCAACGTACTCTGTTTGATTGGAATGCGATTTTCCCCAGGGAATATCTGTTTACCGTAAGTGCACAGAGTCACGTTCATTTGAGTATATCTTTTGAGGAAGCAATTCCGGCAACAAACATCTTAAATGGTTTTGCCGGAGCGCAGATTGCTCTGATGGCAAACTCCAGTATCTGGAAGGGGAATATTGATGATACTTACCAATCCGTAACAGAGAAGATTTATGATTGGTGGATTCCCGATGGCAAGACGGTGGGTATACCCAGGAATTCCTTTAATGACTTGGAAAGTTATGCTGACTTTGTGGCAAATTTATCCCCTGTGTTTGTTTATCGGAACCAAGAGCCAATTTTAATTAATCACTACTCCAGTTTTGCTGATTATTTTGAACGCGCCCAAGCTATTGGTTATCGGTTATCGGGTGAGGAGATGGAAATTGAGCCGCTACCAGAGGATGAGAAATTACATAATTCGTTCTACTGGTTTACGGCTCGGATATCCCGATATTTCACGATGGAAAACCGACTTTGGGATCAACAGCCTCCGGGGGATTTAATTTGTCCTGCTGCACTGAGTTTAGGGTTGCTGAGTGCCTTAAATGAAGCCCAAGAAGAGTTGAGCCATTATGACTGGTTAACACTAAAATTGATGCGGGAAGCCGCACTGCAAAAGGGATTAGCGGGGAGGGTTGAGGGAATTGCGATCGCGGATCTGGCGAAACGGATGCTGGAACTAGCCACTCTGGGGTTAAAACGGCGGGGATTAGGGGAAGAAAAATTTCTGGAGAGCCTGCAACAGCGATTGCTTCTCCGGCAAAATCCGGCGATGATTGCTAGAGACTTATTTAATAAGGGGGGTATTCCGGCATTGGTAGAAGATCGAGATATTTGTAGGTACAAAAATCTTAACTAAAATTCAATAATATCAGTAATATAAATGAGCATTAAAGATAGAGTCAGTAAAGTTTACAGTTCTCAAAATAATCAAGAAATTAGCGAAAACTATGACAGATGGGCGTCTGATTACGAACAAGATATGATTGGTGATACAGAGTACGTATCACCACAGAAAACGGCGGATATCTTACTCAAGTATGTCCCTAAGACTGCTACAATTTTAGATGCTGGGGCGGGAACAGGTATGGCTGGTAAAATTATCCACCAACGGGGCTACCATAACCTAGTTGCCATTGATATTTCCCCAGAAATGTTGAATAAAGCCCGTCAAAAGAATGTTTACACCGATTTATCTCAGCAAGTATTGGGAGAGCCTTTAGACTTCCCCTCTAACTTGTTTGATGCCATTATCAGTGTGGGTGTGTTTACTTATAATCATGCTCCGAGTCATGCTTTTGATGAGTTAATTCGCATTACTAAACCAGAGGGTTACATCATTTTTACCATGCGCCCTGACTTTTATGAAAGTAGCCAAGATTTCCAAACAAAGATGACGGAATTAGAGTCATCGGGTCAATGGCAGTTGATTGAACGTGGAGAGCCATATTATCCCCACCCTAATACTAATCTGAAGACTTGTTTAGAAATATGGACTTATCAGGTTAAATAGATTAAAGCTTTATGTAGTAGAGAATCAAAGAAGAAGGTAAACATGAAACTGTGGAGTGATAGCTTTACCGATGGTGGTAAAATTCCCGAAACCTTTGGGTTTGGGAAATATCACCCAGAAAAGCATAGCGTATTTTCCGATAACAAAAATCCCCATTTAGCGTGGAGTGATTTGCCACCAAGAACCCGTTCTCTCGTCTTAATTTGCCATGATTCGGACGTGCCAAGTGTATTTGACGATGCCGAGCAAGAAGGTAAAATTGTATCAGCTAGCCTACCTCGCATAGATAGTTATCATTGGGTTCTGGTTGATTTGTCACCGGATATTCAATCGATCACGGCGGGTGAATTCAGTGATGGAGTGATTAAAGGGGGTAAAAATGGACCAGAAGCTCCTTTGGGTACTCGCCAGGGAATCAATGATTATGGCGAAGGATATGTTGATGATCCGGAAATGGCAGGAGATTATTTTGGCTATGATGGTCCTTATCCACCTTGGAATGATGAAAAGATTCATCACTATCATTTTACGCTCTATGCGACTGATCTAGACCGTTGTCCAGTTGAAGGTATTTTTACGGCGACGGATGTTTTACAAGCCATAGAAGGTCATGTATTGGAAACAGCATCATTGACAGGAACCTATCAGATTTATCCTGATGCTGAGTAAACCATTTGAATTGAGACGTTTATTATATCGAAAGATGTCATGAAAACCAGGAAACTCGGTCGCCAAGGACTGGAAGTGTCTACCATTGGTTTAGGCTGCATGGGCATGTCGGAATTTTATGGCAACGGTGACGAAACAGAAGCGATCGCGACGATTCGACGTGCCATCGATCTGGGCGTGACACTCTTCGATACAGCGGATATGTATGGTCCATTTACCAATGAAAAATTGGTGGGAAGAGCATTGAAACCCGATCGCGATCGCGTAGTGATCGCCACAAAATTTGGCTTTGTCCGTTCGCAAACTGGGGAATATTTAGGTCTTAGCGGTAAACCTGAGTATGTTAAAAGTGCCTGCGATGCTTCCTTGCAACGACTGGGCATCGATACAATAGACCTTTACTATCTGCATCGCGTCGATCTGGATGTTCCCATTGAAGAGACAATTGGGGCAATGTCAGAGTTGGTTAAGCAGGGCAAGGTGCGCTACCTTGGTTTATCAGAAGCCGCAGCACAAACGATTCGACGGGCTCATGCGGTTCATCCCTTAACCGCATTGCAATCTGAATACTCTCTATGGACGAGAGATCCGGAGGCTGAGGTAATACCAACCCTAAAAGAACTGGGTATTGGGTTTGTGGCTTTTAGTCCCTTGGGACGGGGATTTTTGACCGGACAGATTACCAGCCCTGAAGACTTGGCGGATGATGACTTGCGTAAGGGATTACCTCGCTTCCAGCCAGAAAACTTTCAACAGAATTTGGAATTGCTCAAACAAGTGAAAGCGATCGCGCAATTTCAAGGAGCTACACCCGCCCAGGTAGCCTTGGCTTGGTTGCTAGCCCAGGGCAGGGATATTGTTCCTATCCCTGGAACCAAGCGCCGCCGCTACTTAGAAGAGAATGTTACGGCTACCCAAGTGCAACTCACCCCTGATCAACTTACTCAGATTGAAGCCGTTGTAGTACAGGATGCTGTCAGGGGAACTCGCTATCCCGAATCCGACATGGGAGTCGTTAATCGGTGATATCCTCCCACACTTAATTATTCAACACTTCTACATCATGACGGAAGGCAATTAAGGCATGACTATTCTCCATTTCGGCTAAGCTTTGGAAAATATCGTCAGAGACTTCTGCGGAGACAACGCTTTTCATCTCAATATTGGTGTTATACCCAACAATATCCCCCATGCGTCTGCCATGCCCCCCTTCACCGAGGACATCGTTTACGGTAAATCCCGTTACCCCTTTGCTTTTGAGCAGTTTAATTAAACGATCTTTGAGTACGGATTCACTGATAATCGTGATTAAGACAGCGGGTTTGACGGGAATGGCTTCAGTAGACATAAGAAACTCCTAACAATATTCGTTTAGGGAAAGATGACAGGCAAAGAATAACTCAATTCCTGTACCAATTCGAGATTTTCCGGAAAAGTTCACCGTCTCAGACTTCTGTTTGGCAATCGGGCAGTCGTTTTAATCCACTGCCGCAGTCGCTGTCGCAGCTCATCGATATTCGGCGTTTGTTTACCATAACGCCAGCGTACATAAGCCTGAGAAATGTCATCAATCACGGTGGCTGAGTCAGAGGATTGCTGCTGACGCATGACCCTAGCATATTCTAACGGTGTCTGGGCGGGGTGCTTAATATATCCTCTAGCCTTCAAAACCTTTAACATTTGCTGGTAAAGCCGTTCCATGGGTGGTAATTTCCCTAACCAGCGACGGTAACGCCAGGTTTGCCACTGTACCCAGCTTAACCAACCGACGAACCCCAGCGCGATCGCGAAAATTAATCCGCCAAACAATCCCATCCAACCACTGGAGAAGATCACCCACAGTCGCACAATCAGCCGCAGCAGCGAACCCACCACTAGATTCCACAATTCCCCGATAAAATTACTGACGGGTGAAGGAAGCCATCCAGCAACCCACTGCCAAAACTGACGCAAAACACTAAAGGTTTCTGTATCTTCCACACTTTGGGGGACTATTTCATGTCCGGGAATGGGGTCAAAGGCAAACCAGCCATAGTTCGGGAAATACACCTCAGTCATGGCATAAGCATCGGTATTTTTGACTACATATAAGCCAGTGAAGGGATTAAACTGACCGGTACCAAATCCTACGACTAACCGCGCCGGAATCCCAATTGAACGCAGCATGATAGTTAACGTAGTGGAAAAGTGATCCGGATAACCACCTTCATATTTAAAGAGAAACGCTTCAACTAAATCCTCATCTTCTTGTAAATAGGGAAGTTCCAAGGGATTATCGGGAATTCGATACCGTTGTTTGAGGGTTTGAGCCAAATACAGCGCCTTTTCGGAGGATGAGGTGAGGGGTTTGGGGGAGGTGGCTAAAAGTTGTTCGGTTTTTTCACGCACCTTATCCGCAATGTCCGGTGGAACGTCAAGATAGTATTTTTGGATATTGTCGGGATAAGTTTCCGGGGCTTGTTGGAGTCGAGTGCGATCGCGCACGGGTACTTCAGATACTACCGTATAGGTTAATCCTTCCAGTAAAGCTAGAGGCGATCGCAAACTGCCTTCTGTATCAATAGCCACTTCCCTGGTGGGAAAATAGAGTCGCTTCGGATAACTTAGTGCCGGAATAATATTCGGCAGTTCCGATACGGCAGTATAACTTTGAATCACCGTTTTCGTCCGACCCAAATTAAAGCTAGTCGGATATAGTTGAAATCGATAAGACCAAGTCGGACGAGTCACCTCTAATACCTGATCTTCGCGAGATAATTCCCATCCCTGCCCTGTATACTGGTCAAACGCCTGCACGCGCCAAAATCCAGGGGATTGGGAACGCACCCGCAAAACAACTTTTGGCTTAAGGGTACCTCGGAGATTCTGGTTAATTTGGTTGCCAAAACCATAGTAAAATGTTTCATCCATTTCACCTGGACCTCGACTAGGAGAGGTTCCCTCACCACCAGAACCCTCCCCTTCACCCTGATATCCAGGATTATTCACGCCCCGATTATTCCCCTCAAACGAGCGCTCATCCAAATCCAGAGGCGCACTCACGGGAAAGGTTTGCAGTTGATAACCGGGAAATCGAGGCATTAGGGCAAAAATCCCTAAACCCAGGGCGATAACTACTAACAAAAAAATACTTAATCGTCGTAGTGAAAGCGGCGAGGTACGTTTAATTTTTTTCCGGGAATTTTTCGGCTTGGGTTTAGGTGATAAACCGATGCGGGATTGGTAATCGAGGATTAGTGTGGGTAACGCAATAGCTAAAAATATCACCAGTAGCGGGGCAAACGCTAAGGTTTGGCTCAGGGTTCCTGCCACCCCCAACAAAATCAGCCCGATTACCATCGAATAGCCTAAATCCTTGCGCCGGGGCAAGTCAAAGCTGTGGAGGACTTGTACTTGAATCAATAATTCTGCGAGAACGAGGCGGGTATCATTGAGGCTGGCTAATAAATTATTAAAGAATACCCCCATAGCGATTAGCATTCCAATCGCCAAAAAGAACTTAACCGCAATGTTGCGATGGCGGCGACGATACCAACTCCAGGTTGCTCCCAGGATAGAGAGGGGTACAGCCCAGACACTCATCTGGGTTTCAGCAGCAATATCGGTGGCGATAATTCCGACAATCACTAGCCCCTGGACTAAGACTCGTAATCCTATCGAGTCTTCGGTTTGAGGCAGTGGCATTGTGCCAAGACGTTGCCACACCTGATTTAGACCAGGTAGACGCCGGATTCGCTGCATCCCTGAAGGGTTCGACATAACAATTGACTCTCTTGTGCGCGAGATGGCTGTTAGATTAAATTCACGGGTTCAATCTATTGTATCTAAGTCCACAGTCGGGAGTGAGAGAAGCTCCCAAGTCTAACAGCTAGCACTTAACCCTTACCCCTTACATTGTTGGGTAAATCGCAAAAACCAAGGGGTTTTCGTCTGAGTCTTGGAACCGAATTTCCAGGGGATAGGTTTGATTCGGCGGCAAATCAAAAGCTTCAACACTCACATAGCCGGGATAGGTGCGCTCTGATACGGCTGAACCTTCAGGTGTACGCAAGGTCAAACTGCCACTTTCGGGTAGATTGCTGATCACCCGCAGGGTGGGAACACCTTCTTGGATCTGGTACTCTGCCTGGACGGTGATCACGCCGACAGAGGTTTGCCATTGGCGTTCAACCGAAGGCTGGTTGGGTGAAAGGGATACAGTCAACGTGCTAATAATTTCTTTAGCCGCTAACAATGCCAGAATCATTTGTTGCTCTGGAGTTGCCTCGTCATAGGATGGAGATGGAAGTTCCTTGAGCAACAGTTGCAGTTGTTCAGGGTCACGACCCGATCCCGAAGACAACAGTACCATTTGCGCTTGATTATTCAGCAACTGAAATTGGGCGGGGAATAAGTTTTCCACAGCCTTGACCATTTTTCGCCCCAATTGATAGGGGGAATAGACTGACTCCGAACAAGCGTTAAACAGAGTAACGAGAACGTTTTCCGGGATGGGGACAGGTAGGGGTAGGTTCAAGAGTTGGGGTGTCCATACTTGAACTGATGGAACCCCAGTCGAGGCTACGCTGTCTGAGATATCAGGTTCGTATTCATAGATGTCCGTCTCCCAGGGAAACAAGGGGGGATGACGCTCAATTTCAACTTGCAGTTTGCGCTTAATTAGCGCCTCAAAACGATTTTGCACGATCGGCATATCTCCCAAGTTGTAGGGGCGGGTTGTACCGCCCAGTTCGATGTCCTCACGAGTAGGAATGTCTTCTGAACCCACTCGTGTGTGGTCATTAGCGATTTCGCCAGTTATAGTGGGTGCAATGTTCACGTCTTCAAAGTCCAGTGGATCTAACTCATCAAATTGAAAATCCGCTGCTTCTAGCTCATCGATAGGGTCTAACCCGTCGGGTTGCCCATGGACTGATGGTGTAGCAGCAGGAACGGACTCTTGTAGCAGCCAAGCCATTAAGCGGCTGTATAGGGTGTCCGAGTTATTGTTTATGTCACTATTCATCTTCAGATGCACCTGATCCGGATACTGAACGATTGCGAATATCCCAGGCAATTTCCAGCAATTTAAACCATCGCTTGTCAACCTGAGTCACTGTACAACCTAGCGCTTGGGCTATTTCTTGGGTAGAATGACCCTGCTGCTTGTGGTGCAGCAATTCCCCCTGTTGGGGATCAATTTTGTGCTGAAATAGCTGCCACTGGTGGGGGGTTAACCCCAGATTTTTCTCTAAGTCGGCTTCTAACCATTGATGGACAAGTTCCCAACGGTGAGAAAGGGCAAACCGAATTAAATGATACTTAAATCGTTGCTGTAAGTAATCCCTCTGACGGGGGGTTAATCCTAATATCTCCTCAATTTCGCTTGTCGGCAAGTCTTGTAGGCGCAGGGTGAAGTAGTCGGCACAATCGTGTTGTTGCCGTTCTTCGAGATAGGCGAACAATTCCTCAACAACTTTATCCCGCAGGTTCGCTTCTAAGGGTTCAGGTTCAGACGCCACCATCACCTCTCGCACCTGCTGAATCGCGGCATCGTTCCAGGTATTTTCTGAATCGGGAGTACCCCCTTCGGCGGCGGTATCCATGTCTACGGAGGTTTCTGGGGGTTGCTGTTGGGAAAAGGTTTGCGCCCGCAAAATTAGCAGTTGCTGGGATCGCCGTCCGGGTAAGGGAATACGCCGCTTGGCATACCGTTCGGTAAACGCCATGTACTCCGATAACTCTAGTAGCGATCGCGGACGATAATTCTCTTCAATGGATGTCTCACGTCGAAAGGCATTTAAGGATTCCACATAAAATCCCTGTAAGAAATCTTCAATCAAGGTAACGCGGGCTTGATAGCTCGCGGGGGTTTGAGACGGGGTAATATAGCGATAGACGATCGCACTCAACGTACTCTGAAGGTCGATTCGTCCCCGATGAGATCCAAGGCGGTAATACTTTAAGACTTGTTTGAGGCGATGGTTGGCTAGGGTCTTTGCCCAGCTTTCAACATCTCCAGATGTCTTAATTCGATGGCTTTCATTACAAATTCGAGTAACTTCGTTCGCTAAACGCGCTGCTACATCCCGACAGTTCTGCTCGGATGCCGTCGTAGACTGCCGAAGTTCGTTAAATAGCAGTTGAAAAATAGCCTCCACGCCCTGGCAGACTTCCCTCATGATGTTCATTCTTTCACAAAGACCCTAACACACACATCAACAACCGTTTTCATCTGGGTTTAGACTCATACATAGCAGTAAGAGGTACTTGAAAAGAGGATCGCTCGATGGATTTAACCGAACAAATTCAAGCTCTGATTGACAATGCCCCGGATGACGGGACGACGCCGAAAATGGTTGAGGCGATTGCCCCTGTCCTAACCACGCTTGCCAGTCAGTTACACCACTCGGACTATCATATTCTCCAAACCCTAGATCAAGGTTGGGTGGTAACGACCCTGAGTAATCGTGCCCAGCCTGAGGTCGAAAAAAATGTTGTCTATGCTTTTCCTACACTCAAAGACGCGGCTGATTTTCAATCCAATTGGGACCCTCAAATCATGGCGATGCCCGTGCCAGTCACTCACATTTTGTTCCAGATGTTAGCCCTGGACACGGTAAATAGCACCGTTTTCTTTGATACACCTGGTAATTTAACAGCCGGAACCGAGGTACGTCGAGAGGATCTGCAACGCTTGGTTCAAACTCAGCTCCAGCATACTCAATCAGCACCTCGGTCATATCCTAGCAACCTCCCTCCAGACATTGCTTAATTTAAACTAACCTACAGCCGCTAAAATTCTAGAGACTTGAGGGGAGAGCGATCGACAAATCGCCAATTCGGTGCTGGAGGTTTCTCTAACCTTAACCTTTTGGTCAGCTTTGGCGCTGTTATTTCTCCTGAAAACCCTGGCTTTTCTATTGTAAGCGGTTATAGTCGTTATCCAGTGTCAACGCCTGTAATTTATATCACAGAGGATAACCATGTCTGAATGTCCTGTTTGTCAAACCCAATATATCCCAGGTAATGTGCATCGTTGCTCTGTCTGTGGGTGGGATTTGACCCCCTATCCACCCGCCTTGGCGCAGTCTGTACCCTCAGAATTTTGGCAGCAGCAGTCCGTTCAATTAGATTGGGCGAGACAGATGTGGGCGAAATGGTCATTTTCCCAAGGGGTTTGGTACACCCTTTCTCCCCTGAAAGAACAGTTAGCCCAGATTGAACAGCAGCTTCAGCAGGCACAACAGGAACGGCAGGATTTACGGGAGCAACTCCAACAACTGCTGCCGCAACTGGATCAGCCCTTACCCACACTAAACACCGAAAGTCATCAAGAGTCAACACCATTACCTCCCCTAGAAGTCGCCGTTTTAAATTATGAATTAATTGAACATCAATTCACGCTCAATGATTTTTCTGACTCGGTATTATCGGTTGCCATTAGTCCAGACGGCGAAACCTTAGTTAGCGGCGGTTATGATAACCTGATTAAACTGTGGAATCTCCAAACTAGGGAGATAATTCACACACTTGCCGGACATACCGACTCCGTTATTTCTGTTGCCATTAGTCCGGATGGTAAAACCTTAGTCAGTGGCAGTGCTGATAATACTCTGAAAATGTGGAACTTAAACACTGGCACAGAAATAATGACGGCTGATGAACATTTGGACTCAGTGTTATCGGTAGCGATTAGCCCAAATCGTAAAACCGTAGCCAGTGCCAGTTCTGACGGTACCATTAAGCTGTGGGATTTGAACACAGGCTATGAGATCCGCACCTTATTTGGTCATACAGACGCCGTATTGTGTGTGGCGATTAGTCCAGATGGACAGAATCTAGTCAGTGGCAGTTCTGATGATACGATTAAAGTTTGGAATCTGAAAACTGGGAAAGAAATCCGCACCTTAACTGGGCATAGAAATTCAGTTTTGTCGGTGGCAATTAATCCCGATGGACAAACTGTCGTGAGTGGCGGATATGACGATACGATTAGAGTGTGGAATCTGAAAACCGGGGAAGAAATCCGCACAATTGCAGGTCATGAAGATTCCGTCTTATCGGTTGCTGTCAGTCCAGGGGGACAAATGTTAGTTAGTGGCAGTTCTGACAATACAATTAAGGTTTGGCATCTGAAAACCGGCGAAGAAATCCACACCTTAAGGGGTCATTCTAGCTCAGTTATTTCTGTGGCGTTGAGCCGAGATGGTAAAACAATCGCCAGTTGCAGTTCTGATAAAAAGATTAAGGTTTGGCACGTTTTGAGCTGATGTCATTGGTCATTGGTCATTGGTCATTGGTCATTGGTCATTGGTCATTGGTCATTGGTCATTGGTCATTGGTCATTGGTCATTGGTCATTGGTCATTGGTCATTGGTCATTGGTCATTGGTCATTGGTCATTGGTC
>NZ_JAVKBY010000026.1:0-33936 GCF_040222985.1 Coleofasciculus sp. F4-SAH-05 | reverse complement strand
TGCTGGGCTTTACTCCTACTACCAGTTCTATGATTGATAAAATTTTGGCTGTAGCTCTTGATTTAATCAATCCTAAACATTTAAGAAATTGGTTTGCTCATTGTTGTTACTGTACCTCATAGCAGCGCGAAGCGCTGTAACAAAGCAATCCTGGAGGAAATTACAGATTCATCGAGTTTGCTGAAAGAAGCCGCCTATGAATTGTATAGCTTTCTCCATTTGACGTTTCAAGAATATTTTGCCGCACTAGCCGTCAATAAAAAACGTGCAATTGGATGGCAAGAGGTTGTTAAGCATCGACATGAACCTTGGTGGGAAGAGGTAATCCTTCTATTAGCTGAATGTATGGACGATGCGACACCGCTACTGTTAGGCATCTTGGGACGTTCGCTACCTCCATTGTCACCTGGAAATATCAACCAGTTAATACCGGAAGGGGAACCGCTAGCTGTCAATGATGACCTTTTTGATAGTGATTTGCTCTTGGCAGCACGTTGTCTGGTTGGTAAACCCACGATTCTGATGCAGGGGTTACGCGATCGCATTATTGCCGAAGTGAAAGCTCTGCTTCTTACCTCACGATACAAATTTGATTGGGATCGCATAGCTAGAATCTTAGTTGAGATTAATGACCCAGTTGTTACCGAGCAATTGCTGGAAATAATAAAAGATGATAGTGTTCAGCCATCAGATCGCCGAGAAAGCATTGTGAGAGCTTTCGGTAAATTTGGCAATCAGAGTGTTGCCCAAAGTTTGCTGGAACTTTTTAAGAGCAACCCAAGCAACCCAGAACTAGACTTATTCGTGCGTGTGAGAATTATAGATACGTTAGGTGTCTTGAAAGCAAATTTTGCAGTTAATAGTCTGCAAGAGATGTTACAAACTAATCAACTCAATATTTAGGAGCGTGATCTCTCCATCCACGCCGGATAAGCAATTTCTCCACAATGGCAAAGTAAGGTGTCTAACACACCCTGAGAACGATTATCTGGCAAGACATAGATTCCTGTTCGTGGTGTATTTGTTGTGTTTACCTCACCAGGTTGTGTGGGAAAATTGGGAAAATAACTCTGAAAGCAATCAGAATAATCTTTGACTACTGCATCAGGAGACTTTTTATCAGCATCAGCAACAATTCCCAATGCGGCAAGATTGGTTTGATACTCAAGGTTATTGCAGATAATATCATCTAAATTGGTTACCAGATTACTGCCTTCACCTGCATAGACAGCTACGGAAAGAGAATCCGTAAACAGGATAGAGGGCATATCAAGCCGCTTGTATAAATCTCCTCTTTTGGGATAGGTAGGGATAAATTTGCGCCAGAACGGATCTAACTCTGACTCCAAACCGTTACATTCTTTTCTAAAGTCTTTAAAGCCTAAAAGTTTAAGTCCTTTGCCCACAAATGCTTGATCGTGTGAGCCTTCAACACCTATGATGGCATAGTTCACCATCTTACCTCCTGTCCTAAGCCCTCCCGCAGCCTTTGCAGACGATGCCAATCAAGTCGCAGTGCTTGAGTTATTGAGTCCTTTGGTTCTAGGCGATAGACAACGAGATCCGCTTCTGCTTCAGTAGCAGCCAATAGCGCGTCAATAGCTTCAAGACTGTGAGTTGTGGCAAAGAGTTGTACATCCATTTCTCTGCACCACTGAACTAGCCAAGAAAATGATTCCTGGAGTGCTTCGGTATGGATCGCTGTTTCTAACTCATCAATCAGGAGAATACCCCCTCTTATCTTTGCCAGAGTCAAGGCTATGAATAGCAGGCGACGGACACCATCACCGAAAGCACTCAATGGTGCAAGACCTAATTGTTTGTGATCAATATAAACGATGGAGCTAACTCCTGGACGAGGCAGATTCTGTAAATCAATAATTCCTGAATCTATAGTTTGAATTAATTTAATCACTTCCGACTTAAGTCGATGAAGCGTCGCTTCTGATAGCAACTCCACTTGTAAGGTTTCAATGCGATGAGAAAATGGGGTTACTGTACTGACTGGAAGTCTTAGATCATTTCGGTTTTTTTGAATGAAAGGCTTATGTTCCCACACTTGAAACGTCTCTATTCGATCAGGTTCGGAGTTGAGATCCTTCAAATCATCGTTTAAGTGAGCTTTTAGCTCTATAGAAGCACCGCGCTTGATTGAGGTATTTTCAAGCTCTAGCTCGTCTTCAGAAACGTTAGACTCGTCCTCTAGATATTCCGACTCTCCTACTCCTTCTATCTCTTGATAGATAGCCCTAGATTCCTTGACGGGGAAAATGCCATCACCAGATAGATAGGTCTCCCCTTGGTAAAAGTCAATAATCTCATCTTGATTATTGTGATGAGGAAACAACCATTTGAGTGCATCCAGCTTAGGTTTACGAGACGATTTAATTTCTCGCCGCCTTGCCGTATTTAGCCACTCCAGTGGATCTAACGGACAGCAATAGGTGGAAATGGCTTCTAAAACACTGGTTTTGCCTGAGTTGTTAATGCCAACAAGCAAATTAATCCGTCCCAGGTTTTGCAAATTCAAATCGCGCAGCCCCCGGAATTTATGGATAGTAAGATTTTTAATGTGAAGCATCAACAACAGACCGACACAGTATAATGGGTCAATTGTACCAAGTCCAACTGATATCTTGCACCCGTTGTAATAGGTTTTGTGTAATGGCGTAGCACACCGAATTTGATGGATAACGCTTCCATTCAGAACCTGTAGGGGCGCAAGGCTTGCGCCCGATTTAACCGTAAAATCTATTCCACCAAAGTCTTTAACGGTGAGTGGTGCGTTACGCTTCACTCTCCTGACCCTACAGATTTACCTGAAGCGCTGTCAAGCCAAGCTTTAAGCCCGTTACCCCATCGGCTTCCGGTTGAGATCAGGAAATTCCAGTACCATAACCTAGTATGGGTTTCCTTTTCCCCAAACTACCCTTGGATTATGCGCCTTAGCTTAGAACCTTTTACTGTTCACAAGCGATTCCCCTTAACTATTAGTCGCGGTACAACCTCCCAAAGCACCAATATCTGGTTGCGGCTAGAACATCAGGGGATTGAAGGTTGGGGCGAAGCCTCTCCCTTTGCGATCGCGACTCCATCCCATCCCTTAACTAAAACTCCCCAAACGACTCAGATGTTGTTGGATGCACTGGAGTTAGTCATACCGACATTAGAAACCTATACCCCCTGGGAACGCCAGAAAATTGAACGAGTCTTGGCAGATGCGGATGTACCATCAGCGGCTAGGGCGGCGATTGATATCGCATTACAGGATTGGTTAGGAAAACACCTAGGTGTTCCCTTATGGAAATTGTGGGGATGCAATCGCCATCGAATTGTGCCAATTTCCGCCACGGTAGGAATTGGTACACCTGAAGCCGCAAAACAACGAGTGCGAGATTGGATACCGATTACGGGGGGCAGTGTGATTAAAATTAAACTCGGTTCCCCTGACGGAATTGAAGCCGATCGCGAAATGCTATTAGCTATCCGAGATGTCGCCCCCCAAGCCCAACTAACCGTTGATGCGAATGGCGGTTGGCGTGTAGACGACGCTGTGAAAATGTGCGACTGGTTAGCCCAACAGGGCGTCAAATACATTGAACAACCCCTTAGAGCCGGACAAGAGGCGGATTTGCCTCACCTGTATTCGCGATCGCCTCTACCTATTTTCGTTGATGAAAGCTGCTTTACCAGTCGGGATATTCCACCTCTGGCGAATTGCGTTCATGGGATTAATATCAAATTGATGAAATCTGGTGGATTAACCGAAGCCTTGCGGATGGTACATACTGCCAAAGCCTGCGGATTACAAGTGATGTATGGCTGCTATTCCGATAGCACCCTTGCCAATACCGCCGCCTCTCACTTATCCTCTTTCGCCGATTATCTGGATTTAGACAGCCATTTGAATTTAACCGACGATCCCTTCACCGGGGCGACGATGCAAGATGGACGATTGATACCAAATAATTTATCAGGATTGGGAGTGCAACGCCATGTATCTGACAAGTGATCAGCGCGTCGCTATTTTATTACATGAAGGGATTCGCGGCGATTACGGGAAAACCGGATTAACGCTGCTACGGTATACAGAAGCAACAGTGGTGGCGGTGATTGATAAAGATTGTGCGGGAGAGTCGTTATCGGACTTAACGGGAATTAACTGTAATGCGCCAATTGTGGATTCAGTG
Organism: Coleofasciculus sp. F4-SAH-05; assembly: GCF_040222985.1. Classification (NCBI taxonomy): domain Bacteria; kingdom Bacillati; phylum Cyanobacteriota; class Cyanophyceae; order Coleofasciculales; family Coleofasciculaceae; genus Coleofasciculus; species Coleofasciculus sp. F4-SAH-05. The sequence goes on along the minus strand of NZ_JAVKBY010000026.1, from coordinate 29,746 downwards.
AGTTCAGCCCTCGCCTACAATCCGACTATATTAGCCATTGGAATTGCCCCATCGGGGGGACGGTTGCCAGAGGTTTGGTGGCAAGAAGTTAAGCAGGGAATCGCGGCTGGACTTTCAGTTTATAACGGCTTGCATACGCCAATGGCATCTGATCCAGAATTACGGGAATTACTTCAACCGAATCAACAAATTTGGGATATTCGTCAGGAACCCCAGGATTTAGGGATAGGCAAAGCCCAAGCGCGATCGCTGTCTTGTCAACGGATTTTAACAGTTGGCACGGATATGAGTGTGGGCAAAATGTCTACCAGTATTGAGTTCCATCGCGCCGCTTGTCGAAAGGGAATCAAGTCTAAGTTTTTGGCAACGGGTCAAGCGGGGTTAATGATTGCTGGAGATGGTATTCCTTTAGATGCGATTCGGGTTGATTTTGCGGCGGGTGCGGTTGAACAAATAGTGATGAAATTTGGTAAGGATTATGAGTTGTTAATCATAGAAGGACAGGGTTCACTAATTCATCCAGGTTCTACAGCAACCTTACCCCTAATTCGAGGTACACAACCGACAGGTTTAATAGTCGTTCATCGCGCTGGACAAAAACAGATTCGCTATTGCCCGGATGTCATGATTCCACCGTTACCGGAGGTGATTCAATTGTATGAAACTGTGGCGAGGGCGGGAGGAGCGTTTGCACCAATTCCAGTCGTAGCCATTGCTTTGAATACCGGGCATTTGACAGAAAGGGAAGCACGAGACGCGATCGCGCAGGTTGAGGATGAGACGGGTTTACCTTGTACGGATGTGGTGCGGTTTGGCGCTGATTTATTGGTTGATGCTGTAATGAAAATGTTATGATATTTTCCCTATTTGATGGATTAGAGTTATAGCAACCGCCATAGCTGTTAGGACACATCATTTATGTAGAGACCAAACATGGACGGTCTCTACTTATCGATATCACCATCATCTTTACCAAACGACCAGACGGCAAATAAGTCGTCGTCACAGGTAATTGCGTTGTGATAGTCACCTTTGGACTATTATAAGTTAGGATTGGTCACATTACAAATAACAAATAACAAATAACAAATGATGCACTCTCCCCAGCACCCCCCAAAGGATGACCCAATGCGGAGTGTCCATACCACGAACTTCCCCCAAATCCTCAACCAACTGGGAATTTCCTTAGTGGTTTCCACTTACCAAGCAGGTAAGTTAATCGTCCTCCGTGCTGATGGAGAACATATCAATACTCACTTCCGCATCTTCCAAAAACCCATGGGTTTAGCCGCTGACCGAGGTAGAATCGCTATTGGTACAGCCAACCAAGTTTGTGAACTCCGCAATGTGCCAGCCGTTGCTCAGAAATTAGAACCTATCGGGAAACACGACGCTTGCTATCTGCCCCGCAATTCTCATGTTACTGGGGATATTGATATCCATGAAATGGCATGGGCTCAACAAGAACTCTGGTTTATTAATACCCGTTTTTCTTGTCTATGTACTCTAGACTTTGACCACAGCTTTGTTCCCCGTTGGCGACCCCATTTTATCAGCGCCTTATCACCAGAAGACCGTTGTCATCTGAATGGTTTAGGTATGGTGAATAATCATCCCAAGTATGTCACTGCATTGGGGACAACCGATAGTCAAGGTGGCTGGCGAGAAAATAAGGCTTATGGTGGCGTATTGATGGATGTAGAGACAAATCAGGTGATTGTCCAGGGATTATCAATGCCTCACTCACCCCGTTGGTATCAAAATCGTCTCTGGGTATTGGAATCAGGGAATGGTTCTCTCGCAACCGTTGATTTAGCCTCTGGGAAATGCGAGACAGTAACTCAGCTTCCTGGCTTTACCCGAGGTATAGATTTCTGGGGTTCCTTGGCGTTTATTGGTCTTTCCCAAGTGCGGGAGACGGCAGTATTTAGTGGTATTCCGTTGACTGAAAGGTTAGAGGAACGCATCTGTGGAGTTTGGGTGGTGAATATTGAGACAGGGCAAACTATGGCGTTTTTAAAGTTTGAAGAGGCGGTGCAGGAAATTTTTGCGGTTCAGGTGTTACCAGAGATTCGGTTTCCTGAGATTATCGATTGGGATGAACAATTGATTGCCACATCCTATGTTTTGCCTGATGCAGCCTTGGCAGATGTGCCTGATGGGCAAAAGTATCAGCAGCACTAAGCCGTGAATTCAAGTTCCGGAACCCAAGCTATAGCAACCGCCATGGCTGTTAGGACACATCATTTATGTAGAGACCAAACATGGACGGTCTCTACAATGGTGCCGAACGTCCTAATCGATGTGTCTATTGCTATAAAACCCGTTAAAACGGCTTAAAACGTCTAGTCAGCTTTAGCTGACTTTAGCTATCAGCCGGAAATTTATTTCCCGGCTGACCTATAGGTATAGCACTACGGCGATACGTTAGGACATTCCCCTGTTGCCTGTTGCCTGTGACACACCGGGCGAAGTCGAGGTGTTCCCCGTTCCTTTTTGCACTCAACCCCGATTTTACATCTCCAATGTAAACGCTATATATATAAAAGGAGAACAAAAGCGAACTTTTATCAAAACTCGGCTAACTTGTATTAAATACATACTTAAGTCATTTGATCAATACATATAAATTCGTTAATTAACCCTTAGTTGAGTTACCATTTATTATTTGCCAGTAATGGATCGATAATCGGCGATTATCTTTACCAAAACTTCATAAACGCCTCCGAATAACTTTACAGAATCTTCATTAAACTCATCATTTCTGCATTCTCCTTTTTGTTAGGGTTTATTCATCAACAAAGATTAATTAACAAATTTTTCATGTTGACTTACTCAGTCTGCCAGTCTTTATCACAGTACCAAGACAGGTTTTAACATTCTTTACTGTTCCCGGTTCCCTAATCTCAATCGTTAACTTTAATTTTGTCCACCTACTTAGAGCGGCTTAGACGCTGCTAGTTTCTGCTGGGTGATTCAACTTCCAAAAGTTTAAAAACACCCCCTAATCTTGATGACCTAGACAGTCCGATAGTCTTCATCAACGAGACTAATTTTTGCTGAACTTAGCCCGACGGTCATTCAGCATGACCTGCAAGTTACACACAACTTTGGAGAATTAAACCCATGGCAACATTCAATGAACCCAACGATACCTTACTTGAATCCACTGAGACGGGCATCAATGGCATTGGAACCGCTTTTTTTAATGGCTCGATTGGCGATAATCCCAATATTTTACCGGGCTTAGATGTTGACATATTCGAGCTTCAACTCAATGCGGGCGAGTTGCTCAAGGTGGATATCGATGCGGAGGTACTTGGATCTGAAGATCTCGATTCTTACCTACGGTTGTTCGATGCTAGTGGCACTGAAGTGGCGTTTAACGATGATGCTGATGGACTCGACTCTCTACTCACCTTTTTAGCACCGACCACTGGCACCTACTACGTGGGATTCAGTGATTTAAGTAACAATGACTATGACCCCACCCTGGAGGGCAGTGACAGTGAAGCCGATACAGGGGACTATACCATTACCTTTGATGTTTCGGCATTTAACGCTGGACCAGAACCCAACGACACCCTCACTGAAGCGATTCAGACGGGTATTAATGGCATTGGCACCGCGACGTTTGACGGCTTTCTTGGCGATAATCCCAACATTGCACCGGGCTTAGATATTGACTTATATCAGGTTCAGATTAATGCGGGAGAGCAACTCACTGTGGATATTGATGCCGAGGTTATTGGGTCTGATGATCTCGATTCTTACCTACGGTTGTTTGATGCCAGTGGCACTGAAGTGGCGTTTAACGATGATGATGGAGATACTTCGGATTCCCTATTGAACTTTGTCGTGACGACCCCAGGCACCTATTACGTGGGGGTCAGTGATTTAGGTAACGATGAATATAACCCCACCCTGGAGGGAAGTGGCAGTGAGGATGATACAGGTTTTATACCATTGCCCTCGATGTTGCTGCGTTTGACGGACCAGAACCCGATGACACCCTCACCGCAGCAACTGAAACAGGCATCAATGGCATCGGCAGCTTCTTTGAAAGTCGAGAGATCGGCGATAACCCCAACTTTGCACCAGGTTTAGATATTGATCTCTACAAAATTCAGGTCAATGCGGGTGAGCTACTCACGGTGGATATCGATGCACAGGTGAATGGCTCTACTCTCGATTCTTACCTACGGTTGTTTGATGCCAATGGCAATCAACTGGCTGCTAATGATGATGCTGATGGACGTGATTCTGCCCTGAGCCTGTTTGCGCCGACCACTGGCACCTACTACGTGGGGGTGAGTAGTGAAGGTAATGAGATCTATGACCCAAGGATAGAAGGGAGTGGCAGTGAGGAAGATACAGGTGAGTACGATATTGCGATCGATGTTGTTGATGTTGCTGGAGCCAACACGATTACGGTGAACAGCACTGCCGACAACTTAACCAGCGGTGATGGACTGGTGACCCTGCGGGAAGCCATCATTGCGGCTAATAGCGATGGCATGACAGACCTGGGAGAGATGGGGTCTGGGATCGATACGATTATTCTGCCAGCCGGAACCTACACCTTCGCCCTTCCAGGCACAAACGAGGATGCCGGTCTAGACGGCGACCTCGACATTACCAGCCCGATTATTATACAGGGTGCTGGTGCTGAGACAACCATCATTGATGCCGCCTCCATTGAACGAGTGCTACATGTCCTCGAAACAGGAACCCTGTTCCTAGATGGTGTGACCCTAACCGGAGGAAATGACGACGATGGCGGTGGCATCTACAACGAAGGTACATTGAATGTAAACAACACCACTATTTCTGGCAACTCTGCTACAGGTGACGGCGGCGGCATCTACAACGAAGGTACAGTGATCGTGAGCAACAGTACCATCTCAGGTAACTCTGCTGAAGACTACGGTGGCGGCATCTACGCTGGAGAACCCACAGTCGTCATCAACAGCACCATCTCAGGTAACTCTGCTGACGTCGGCGGCGGCATCGGCAGCGATGGTTATGCAATCACCGTGATCAACAGCACTATATCGGGCAATACTGCTGAAAGTGATGGTGGCGGCATCTACAACTTCGATGGGCTAACCACCGTGAGTAACAGTACCATCTCAGGTAACTCTGCTGGAGGATACGGTGGCGGCATCTACAGTGAATATATATTGACTGTCAGCAACAGTACCATCACCCTGAATACTGCCCCAGATGGCTACGGAAGTGGTATTGCTAGCCGTGGCAGAGGGTCCACGTCAACGACCATTACCTCTAGCATTGTGTCGGGAAATACCAATAGTGATGTCGATTTTTTCAATGGGGATATCAACTCCTTTACCAGTGATGGTCATAACCTCATCGGTGATGGTAATGCTACGGCAGCGTTCAATCAAAGTGGTGACATCACTGGCGTTACTGACCCTGGACTCGACCCCCTCGCTGACAATGGCGGTTCTACCCAAACCCATGCTCTGCAAGCGGGTTCCGCTGCCATTGATGCAGGGAGTAATCCCAATATGTTGGACTTTGACCAGCGCGGCGAAGGGTTCGATCGCGTTTTTGGTAGTGCCGCAGACATTGGAGCCTTTGAAGTCCAGCCAGAAACAAGTTCCCCCGTTGCCACCGATGACAGCGTTGCCACGAGTGAAGACACTCTCCTGAGTGGCAGTGTCTTGGCTGACAACGGCAACGGCGCTGACTCTGACCCCGATGGCGACCCCCTGACTATCACTGAAGTCAACGGCAATGCGGCTGATGTGGATACGGAAATCACCCTCACCTCCGGCGCACTCCTCACGCTCAACTCCGACGGCACTTTTGATTACAACCCCAACGGACAGTTCGACGCCTTACCCGTTGGTGATAGCGATACCGATAGCTTTACCTACACCATCAGTGATGGGAATGGTGGCACTGATACCGCCACAGTCAATATTACAATTAACGGCGTCAACGATGCTCCTATCGCGATCGATGACAATGGTGGTACGACTGATGAAGAAACCCCCATCCTGATCAGCAATGTTCTAGTTAATGACTCAGACCCCAACGGTGATACCCTAACCCTCACCAGTATTGACACCAGCAACACCCTCGCCAATATCACCGATAACGGTGATGGCACCTTCACCTATGACCCGACAGGGAACCTAGACTTCCTGTATGCAGGTACAACCACAACCGATAGTTTCATCTATACCGTGAATGATGGGAATGGCGGCACTGATACCGCCACCGTTAGCGTTCTGGTGACAGGCATCAATGATGCCCCTGTTGCCAAAAATGACCGACGTACTGCCTTTAAAGATACCCCCATCAGCCTGCGTCCCCTCAACAACGACTCAGATGTAGATGACGGGGATACCCTGAGTCTGACCAATATCAGCAATATCACCAACGGCACACTCACCGAGGATAACGGTCGAGTCACATTCACCCCTGACTCCGGCTTCACTGGCACAGCCAGCTTCGACTACATGATTACTGATACTCAGGGTGCAACCGATACTGCCACCGTGACGATTGAAGTGGGCGATAACTTTGAGGGGGGCAACAATAGCGATACCATCAACGGCACTCCAGGGAACGATCGCATCAACGGCAATAACGGTAATGATACCCTCAGTGGCGCTCAGGGTAATGATAGTATCGATGGCGGCAATGGTAGTGATGAGTTAATCGGGGGTGGGGGTAGTGACACCCTCATCGGCGGGAACGGACGGGATACCCTTGATGGCGGTGGCGGTAGCGATTTGCTTGATGGTGGCAGTGGTGAAGATATCCTCGATGGTGGCAATGGACGCGATACCCTACTGGGTGGGAACAGCCGCGATACCCTCATCGGTGGCAATGGGAACGATTCCCTCGATGGTGGCGGCGGTGAAGATATCCTCGATGGCGGCAATGGACGCGATACCCTTCTCGGTGGCAGCAGCCGCGATACCCTTACTGGCGGTGATGGTAACGACTCCCTCGATGGAGGCGGCGGTGAGGATACCTTAGATGGCGGTGAAGGGAACGATACCCTCATCGGCGGTCAAGGTCAAGACACCCTCACAGGCGGTAATGGCAATGATTCCCTTGATGGTGGAGATGGCGATGACCAACTCTATGGGGATGCTGGGAACGATACCCTCATCGGTGGTCAAGGTCAAGACCAACTCGTCGGTGGCGATGGCGATGATGTACTCTCCGGTGGTTTCGGGAATGATAACCTGACAGGCGGTTTAGGGATAGATACCTTTGTCCTGACGGCTGGGGAAAACCAGGATACGATTACTGACTTTAGTTTAGGTCAAGGGGATCAACTGGGCTTAACTAACGGTGTCACCTTTAACGATTTGTTCTTCCAAGGTAGTGAGATTCGTTACAACAACCAAACCTTAGCCATGTTGAGTGGAATTGATACGTCTACCCTGACTGAAGACGCTTTCATATCCATTTAGGGACTGCTGAATAGTTTGTAGTCAGCACTTTAGTGCTTAAAGCGCTAAAGTGCTTGCTATTTTTCTTAAGTCAGTTATTTGATGCAGTTAAAGCGGGAACGGTTGAGTGCGGTCATACAACCGCTCTTTACTATCTGGAAAAAAATTCCACCTTAATCTTTAGCATTTCTGTTCCCTTTGGACTAACGGCATATCAACAGAATGCTTGGCTATATTATGGGGGTGGTTTAGAGATCATGCATCAGATCTATGCTGACTTTGGCGTTATCGCATTTCCTGCTGGTGCTGTGGGTATCCAAATGGGCGGATGGTTCAACAAAGAAATAAATCGTTCGGCTGACTTTAAAGGACTAAAAATTCGCATTCCTGGATGGGGAGCGCAAATTCTCAGCCGTTTTGGGGCGCAGGTGATTGTCTTAGGGGGCGATGAAATTTTGGCAGCACTAAAGACGGGTAGAATTGAGGCAGCCGAATGGCGCAATCCTCATGATGATGAAAAGCTAGGACTGCACCGTGTCGCTCACTATTACTATTATCCAGGGTGGTGGGAACCAGGAGCGAGTGAAGATATTCTCGTGAGTCGCCAGCAATGGCAAACGTTACCGAAAGCCTATCAGCAAATTTTGCAAGCGGCGGCGACGGAAACGAGTTTGACCATGTTAGCCGCCTTGGATGCGGCGAATGGGGAGGCGCTGAAACGGTTAGTTGAAGGCGGAACCCAATTAAAATCCTACAGCCAAGAGATATTACAAACGGCGTATCAAGTGAGTGTTGAACTTTTAGAAGAAAATGCTAGTCAAGATATAATCTTTAGAGAGGTATACGATAAATGGAAAGCGTTTCGCCGTAAAATTTATCAGTGGAATCGAATCAATGAATTGAGTTTGGAGCAGTTTGTTCTGAAAGATTTTAGCTAAAATCAATGATTCAGTCGGGATTGATTCGTGTAAAAAGTGCTAAACTATAAACTTTAAACTCGGTATCAGTTCAACCCGATTACATGGGATGAGGTTAACACCGTGAATTCCAGGCTGAATGCTTTTAAAGCTAAATTTTTGAATGATCGAGTTCAAGCTAACCGTCGGAAACTAGCCGCTCAGCTGCGTAATCAGAAAATTGGACAAAAATTAAATATTGCCTTTGGTATTTTAATGGTGATGACGTTTCTGGTGATTGGGCGAAATTATTTGGGGGGGCGAGAGGCTCAAGTCAATATCAATCGAACCCAGAATACACGAGTTCCTACCGCCCTAGCTTCCGCCCAAGCCCAGGCAAATTTGCTGAAAATGTTGTCCCAAGTGCGAGCGTATGTAGCCACGGGAGATCCGGAGTACCGCTACCGCTACCAAGGATCGAGACAGAAGTTTGAAGCCGATTTAGCCCAAATGGAGGTGCTGGCGAACCACTCCGCCTTTGATATTCGCGATCGCGTCGGTAAACTAAAACAAACGTATCAGGTTTGGTCGGAACTCCCCGATCAGTTAATCGCCTTGCGAGATGACTTGCTGGAAAATCAACCCGCCTTAAAACTTTTGGATAGCCAAGGGAAAAAACCGATTATTATTATTCAGCGAGAGATAGAAGAAATGCTCGATGATCAACAGACGCGATCGCCCTCCGCCACGAACACGGCTCTCCTCCTGGATATGGCTGAGTTTCAAAGTAGTTTTGCTCTCCTCGTCTCCGCCTTACAAAGCTACTTAGTCACTCGTTCTCCTTCCTTTCGCTTTGAGTATAATGCTCTGGCTCAAGCCAACCAAAATGCTTGGCTTGAGTTAGTGGCAAAAAAACAATTTTTGACGGCTAATCAGCGCACCAGCTTTGATGAAATTGCCAACAGACGTACTGAATTCTTTCGTTTACCCCCACAAATGTTTGAGATTGTCGAAAGTGACCGCTATCGCCAAGAATTATTCTTACTGAAAACTCAAGCTGAACCCCTAGCTGAAGACATGTTGAGCCAGCTTGATCAAATTGTTACAGCGCAGCAGTTAATGCTAGCTCAGGAATTAAAAAAAGCCAATCGCAGTCTCAATCAAGCGCAATTGCAAACGCTAATTTGGGGAATTTTCGCCTTAATCCTTGCCATAGCTATGGCATTTTGGTTACGCCGACAAATTGCTGAACCGATTAAACGACTGACAGACGTAACCCGTCGTCTCCAAGATGGGGATTTGAGTGTGAAAGCGGCGGTTAACTCAACCGATGAAGTGGGAAAACTGGCTGACTCATTTAACTGTATGTCAGGACAACTGAAGCACGCCTTTGTCACCTTAGAAGATAAAGTCACCGAACGCACCGCGCAACTTGCCACAGCGAATCAAGAGATTCAGGCGCTCAATCAGAAGCTGAAAACTGAAAACCTTCGCATGAGCGCTCAACTGGATATTGTCCGTCAAATGCAGCATCTAATTCTACCCAAAGCCGAGGAACTCCAATGTATTGAAGGACTCGATATTGCTGGATTTATGGAACCCGCTGATGAAGTGGGGGGTGATTATTATGATGTACTCTACAGTGACGGTGTTGTCACTATTGGTATCGGTGATGTTACTGGACATGGACTCGAAAGTGGTATTTTAATGCTGATGACTCAAATGGGTGTCCGCACGCTCAAAGAAATTCGCGAAACTGATCCGGTTAGATTTTTGGATACGCTTAACCGTACCATTTATAAAAATATTCAACGGATGAACTCGGACAAAAATCTGACATTAGCGATTCTTAATTATGCCCAAGGTCAAGTCAGCGTAAGTGGTCAACATGAGGAAACTATTGTGGTGCGAGAGGGTGGCAAAATAGAGCGCATTGACACCATAGATTTAGGGTTTCCTATTGGTTTAGAGGATGAAATTTCCGACTTTATTGATCATACTCTAGTACAGATCAATCCAGGTGATGGGATTGTCCTTTATACCGATGGGATTACGGAAGCTGAAAATATAAACCATATTCAGTATGGGATAGAAAAGCTTTGTCAGGTGGTGCATCAAAATTGGCAAAAGTCGGCGGAGGAGATTAAGCAAGCGGTGATTGATGATGTACAGCGACACATTGGTCAGCAGAAAGTGTTTGATGATATTACATTGCTAGTGCTGAAGCGAAATTAGTCCAAGAATGGAGAGGGTTGCCAAATTTCTGGCAAGTAGTTAGATATAGTTAAACTTGACCGCTTGAATCTGAAGAACAAAACTGTTTAAGATAGTTATACATTTCGCGAAATAATGGACATTTTTTGGGGACTATATGAGGACTTATTTCTCCCAAAAGGACAGGAGTATGTTCTTTTTTAGAAAAGCGTGGCTTATCGCGATCATCTTCATGTTGTACACTTGAATCAATGAGTGATCCTGATAGTTTTTCTCGACAGCAATCTCTTTGTGGATCATACTCACTAAATGATTCTGGATGATTAAAAGGAATATGCTTTTGGGTACTCAGCCACCAACGCATACGCTCATGTCTACCTCTAAAATCTGGATGTTGAGCTATTGAATTATTCCAATCCGCAATAATCCAAGCTTCGAGTTCAGGTGCAGCGAATCCCACAAATTTTAGAATATCAGCAGCTTCATGAACTTGTGATAGCTCCTGCAATATTTTTTGTCTTTGTACGTCAGGATCGCGACAATCCAGATCATCAAAAACTAAAATGAGATCACATCTATTGGCTTCTCCTTCCAAGGCGCTAGGGAGTTCATTTTTGATTTGCTCAATTAAGCTTTGACCTGTTTTACCATAACTGACGCCTCGATTCGGTTTTGGACCTGGTTTTTTGCGGACTGGTGTTTTTCGTTCAAATCTACACCCCGGAAAATTTTTCTCCAAAAATGGAATTAATCCTCTAACTTCAGATTCTCCACCTCCAGCGAAAACCCATACTACCACGGCCATCCCCCAATAGTGGGATCGCCAACCCGATAGAGATCACCTAGTTGCCATCCTTCTTGAAGTTTTTGTTCTAGCATTTCTTGAGAAAGAGACTTAATTGAAAAATGGGTTTTGTTTTCTGAGTAAAAACAAAGTATGTTGTCTAAACAATCAGTAAAATGATCCAAAAGATCAGGACTATGTGTTGTAATAATGATTTGAGTTTTTTGGGAGGCTTTCTTAATCCACTCCGCTAAAATTTGCATCCATGATATATGTAATCCTAATTCAGGTTCATCAATGACTAGCAACGAAGGGAGCATGGGAGAATGTAAAAGAATTGCCCAACATAGCATTCTCACAGTTCCATCTGACATTTCATTCAGGTAAAATGGTTCGTCTATGCCATCAAAGTACCATTCGACAGTGAGAGATAAGCGCCCAGAATGTATAGATCTCAGACGACGAGTTTTTGGCAAGATTGATTTCATTGCCACATTAATACTATCCTCAAAATCAATATTTTTTTGACTTAAGTTATGCAATACTAACGGCAAATTATTACCGGATGAAGATAAATAAATATCACTCCCACCTATTTTAGGTTCTGCCATTCTGATTTGATGTAAATCCATATTATTGGTATTGTAAAATTGCCACTTTGAAATCAATTCAACCAATTCTCTTCTGATTTTATAGACGGGAGTTTTTTCCGGAGAATGTTGGCTAGACTCAAGCAGTTTTGGCAAAGAAGCAAGTCCTAAATCCTTAGCCAAAATATTTTCTAATCTTTCAAAATGTGTTTTAGATTGAGCGGGTTCATCATAAACAGAGACAACCCCTTTTCCGACTTCTTGGTCATGAAATTTATAATAATAAAATGGTGGACTTGATGCTGATTCATGTAAATCAGCTCCACCGTATAGATATTCTTCGGAAATACTGACTTTGGGGTTGTTCCGATCAATATAAAGCTTTAAATCAAGGATTCCATTTTGTCTATCTGTAGTACTGGTCTGTGAAAGATTGGCAAAACAGTAGGCAAGGCTGACTTTAGCCGGACTATCCAGGTTCCCAGCTAAAATTTTATTCCCACCCATTTGGGCAACGGCATTTTCAAAACTACTAACCCCTCGACTTTCATCAGGAATAGTTGTTAGGCAATTTTTTAAGAACTCCAAGCAACTAAGAAAATTACTTTTTCCTGAACCATTTGAACCGATAAAGACGTTAAGCTTGTTGAGATAGTTCGACTGATATAATTGTAGATTTTTATAATTTTTTGCTGCCAGGAACTGAAGAATTGGTTGATTCATTTTATTTGTAGAAAATCTGTATTTTCAAAAATATATAATTCTATAAGTAGTCGGACAAAATAATTGTGTAGAGACGTTGCCTGCTACGTCTCTACAGTTGCTCCGAAGAACTATCCAATTCATTCCACTAAGTTTAAAGAGGTGACCTCAAGGATTGTCCCTTCTAGTTTGGTACTGTCAAGTTTGACATTTGTCAAGTCTGTCCCGGCTAAATTGGCGTCGCTTAAATCCGCATCTTTTAAAATCGCCGCCGTTAACTTGGCATAAGCTAAATTAGACCGACCTAAATTGGCTCCATTCAGTTTAGCTTCTGTGAGATTAGCTTCAATGAGGTTCGCCCCACTCAAGTTAACCCCACTCAGATTAGCATTGGTGAGGTTGACTCCAATCATATTGGTGATACTGAGATTAGCGCCGGTGAGATCGGCGTCACTCAAATTCGCTTTGATCAAGTTAGCGCCGCTCAGGTAAGCAATCATCAGACTGCAATGACTCATATCCGCACAACTCAGTTCAGCTCCACTCAAGTTAGCGCCATTGAGATTGGCATACCGCAGGTTGGCAACGCCAAGTTTGCTGCCAATCAAATTCGCATCTTTGAGGTTAGCATCTCTGAGATCCGCATTACTGAGCGTGGCAATAATCAGATCAGCTTTACTGAGATCCGCTCCAATTAGTTTGGCATCTCGTAAGTTAGCATCACTGAGGTCAGCATTACGCAGGTTAGCCCCCATGAGGTCAGCCCCTCGTAAGTCAGTATCGCGCAAGTCAGCATTACGCAAGTCGGCATCACGCAGGTCAGCATTCTGAAAACTTCGCTCTCCTGCTGCGTAACGTGACCGAAATTCGTTTGCATCCATAGGTGTAGGTAGGTTTTGTTTGTTGGGAATTCAGCTTGAACTAGCTTTTCCCAATGCTAAGTTTTAGCACGAACCAGAGGATACCGGAATCCTAAGTCACGGAACTGGTTTGGGAATCTCCAGTCAAACTGATCAAGGTTCCTTCTAGCTTAGCTTGATCTAGATTGGCATCGGTCAAATCCGCGCTAGCTAAGTTGGCGTCTCGCAGATCGGCATGACACAATAATGCTCCATTTAGCTTGGCATGAGCTAGGTTGGCTCGATACAATTTGGCTTCACTCAAATTGGCACCACTGAGATTGGCTTCAATCAAGTTAGCCCCATTGAGATCAGCACTAATTAGGTTAGCACCGCTGAGATCCGCTCCGATGAGATTGGTAATACTTAGATTAGCACCGCTTAAGTTAGCGTCGCTCAAGTTAACTTTAATTAAACTCGCATCACTCAGATAAGCGCGACTCAGGCTGGCGCTCTTGAGGTTAGCACCACTGAGTTCTGCACTGATTAAGTTGGCACCGATCAGATTTGCCTCACTCAGGTTAGCAATACCCATCTTTGCGCCAATCAGGTTTGCCTCACTCAGATTAGCCCCTCTCAAATCCGCATCACTGAGGGTGGTAAAAATGAGATCCGCACCCGTTAGATTGGCACCTTGTAAATTAGCTTCGCTTAGATTAGCACCACTCAAGTCAGAATAACTTAGGTCAGCTTGGTTTAGGTCAGCACCAATCAGATTGACACTGCGGAAATTTCTTTCACCTGCGGCATAACGCGACCGAATTTCTGTAGCATCCATAGGTTTTATGTTGTAAATTTAGGCTTAACAAATTTTTACGGCAAAACCAGTTGTCTAATCCGGTTGGGTCACTTCACATCCAAAAAACATAAGACCAATGACCAATGACCCATCAAATAAAAACCCGATGTTCTAGGGATGGCATCTGGCGGCGAACTTGTTCAAGGCGAGTCGGATTAATTTCTGCGATCGCGACACCCGGTTGATCGCCAGCATCGGCTAAAATCACCCCCCAAGGGTCAACAATCATGGCATGACCGTGGGTTTTACGCATGGCGTAATGACGTCCCGTTTGGGCGGGTGCAATCACGTAACAGGTGTTTTCAATGGCTCGTGCTTGGAGTAGGACTTGCCAATGATCTTTTCCCGTATACGCGGTAAAGGCAGCCGGAACAAACAAAATGTCAGCCCCTTTATCGGCTAAATGACGGTAAAGTTCTGGGAAGCGAACATCATAGCACACCGATAGTCCTAAGTTACCCAATGTTTGGGAGTGGCAAACGGGTGGTAGTTGATCCCCTGGCATCACCGTACTCGACTCTTGATAGGTGTTGCCATCGGGGACATTCACATCGAATAAGTGAACTTTTTGATAACGCACCAGTTCGACGCCATTGGGATCGATGAGCAAGGCGGTGTTGTAAACTTTTGTATCGTCTACAGGCACAGGAAATCCTCCCCCAAGCAGCGTGACTTGGAAGCGCTGTGCCATGGTTTTGAGGAATTTTTCACTCTGGAGGGCGATCGCGTCAGCTTGTGCCACTTTGTCTTCTTCTTTACCGAGGAACGAGAAGTTTTCCGGTAAAGTAATCAGCTCAGCGCCTTGGCGCACCGCCAGTTCAATCAATGTTTCTGCCTCAACCAGATTCTTCTCTAGGTCAGGCAAGCTTGTCATTTGCACAGCAGCGGCAAGGTAAGACTTCATCGGTAGCAAGAGTAGAAACGATTCTATAGTTTAAGTTTTTGCCATTAACTATACCAGGCAACGCCGTTGGCAGCCATATCAATCCTGGATGCACCCGAAGCGATCGTTTCTGGGGACACTGGAGTCGGGTTCGGTGTCTCCCTCGCCTTTGGGGTAAAGCGGATTGGGATTAATTCTCTCTTCAGAAGGATACCCAAGATGGAATAAATTAGTTAAGTTACTAACTATAAAGGCTAAGTGTTTGTCAACTGATTCAAGGGTTTCTGTAATTAAATGTAATCTTTAATCAAAAACTGGGGTACAACCTTGAAACAAACCGCTAAGGACTACGTCATGTTCGATAACAATCCTGGGTTGCCCTTAAAATGCAATCGTAGATTTAAAGATAGTTGGTGATACAATCCCACCTGATCTTAAACAGATATCTCAAGGAGGACAAGAAGACATGAATATAATTTGTGAAATTACTCAACAAGCTTTATTAACGGGTTATTTAACCCTGGACTCTGAAAATAAACTGCGTCAGCTTCTGTCTAGGGACTATGGCACAGAAGACTTCAAAGCCTTCATTCGATTGCAGCAAGCGGTGATGGAAGGCTTAGTTAGGCAAGAGTCTCGTGAGCTATTCTTTTCCCGGATATCCCCAGACAGCTTTACCCAGGAGGTCGCGATCGCTTCTTAACAAAAAATTAAACGTTTACCCTTGAGGGAAGCGAAGGGTCAAAAAAATAGTTGTGGGCAGCTAAGGCTAAGATTTTTCAGTTGAGTTCGATTACGGAATCGGTGTTTGAGAATTTGGCAAGCAGAATGCACCGGATCAAACGCGAAATGTTTTATTAGTTACACCATCATTTAGTTGCGACAACAGCGATATTCCACGCCAACCGCTTGAGCAACGGAATCTTTTTTAAACTCTGATCAATTGTCTCCAGCCGCCGATACGTCGGATTTAATCGTTCATATTCGATAATAATCTTTTTCCAGTAACGTTCCTGATTGGGATCAACTTTTTCAATTAAATAGAATCGCAAGAAAATCCAAAGGCTTGCCAGCCAAAATGTATCATAGCTTACTTGCGAAAAAAGAGACTTGACCACTTTGATAATATTAATATCCAACGGCATTTCATCATCGGTACGCACCTCAGTTGCTATACGTCGATAGACATTAATCACAGGATTATGTTTCAGCGGGTCCCAAAAACAGGCTTTTCCTCCGGGTTTGAGAACACGGTGCATTTCCTTTAGGGCGATTTTGGGATCAGGAATATGGTGCAATAAATTGGAGGCATAAACAATATCAAACGTATTGTCTGCAAAATCCAGCGCCATAGCATTCGCTGTGTGTCCCTCAATATTAACGCCGTTAGCTGCTGCTAATTTTAGCGCCACCTCTACCATTCCGGCTGAATAGTCAGCGGCGACACAATTCGCGCCTTTTTGGGCAAAATAAACGCTATTTTCACCTGCACCACAGCCTAAATCTAAGAGACGTTTACCGCGAATATCGCCCAGTTGTTGCAGAATAAATCGGTTTTCTGGGGCGGTACAGGCTTCAAAATAATCAGCCACGCGAATGCCATCGACATCAATGGCGGCTGCCCAGGTATCATGAAACTGGCGTTCTTTGCTGAGAGTTTCGTCAATCATCTTGTGGGTAAGCAATCTAGAAGGAAAAAGGATCTGTCATGGTTTATTTTATACTACCTGATCATATTTTAAGAAAGGTGGTGAGCAAGGTAGATAGAATCGAGAGTACATCACCTTTGATTCTCCTGTAGGGGCGACCCGCTTGCACAAATGCCCAATTTTGTCCACTCAATTGACTCGGGTCGCCCTGGGATAATATCACCTTTGTCGGTAAAAAAATGGCGATCGCGCCCTGAAAACAAAGAAGAAATCAGGGAACCCCTAAAGCTCAAAAACCAAACAAGCCAGCTTCGGTAAAAGCTCGGTCTAGGTCAAGTGTTAAACCCAAATTTTCAGCCCACTCCCATAAATAATCAAAATCAAGTTGTTCTGCTTGCACCTTGAGAACTGCCAAGACATCACGCCATTGTTTGTCCGAACCAGAATGTTGCCTCCATCGTAGTTTACTTAAAATAACATCTTCAGGAGACGCAAAATAGAGCCTTGTGTCTTCAAATTCAATCACCCGTCGGCGCTCAAACTTTAGGCGATCAAATTCCTCTGTTCCAGTTATCAGCAAATCAGCACGGCTAATGCTCTCCATATCAGTAATTTGCAGGGTTCTCATCCGACCCAATTTCACATCATCAACACCAGGAACATAAAAACCACACTCGCTGAGGGCGTCGGTAAGGCGATCAATATCAGTGGGAGAAATCCCAATCACCAAATCTAAATCCTGTGTTGTCCGGGGTTCACCGTAAGCAATTGCTGCTATCCCACCCGTGATGTAATAGGGAATGAACAATGCGGTAAAAATGGGATGAAGTTTAACCGCTAACTGTACCGAATCCTGAATCCACATCTGTGACTTGACGGTGGGAGTGTAATTAACAGGGCAATGGTCTTGTAACCACGCTCTGGCAATTTTTTGGGCGAACTGGGTTGGGGAAAGATGTGCAAATTGTTGGCTTAGAGAACACAACGACAGCTTACGGGCGCTCTTTGTCAGTGATGCTGCCATTTTCAACCGATCGCCCGGTGTCCGTTGTCGGAGTAAGTGGAATGTCAGTTTATCGGTTTCTATACTGGTGTCTTCAGCCTGGGAACGGTATCCTGATACAGCAGACAATGGAATGGGTTGAATCATCGCGATCGCGGGCGTCAGATCTGAGCTTATTATTTCTTATAATGAATCTCATCGACACAGTTGTCGTCTCAATTCCCGCAACATCCGACTGGTTCCCTGTTCAATGGCTTGTTGCACCAATGGGGGAATTAGTTCGGTAATCGACATATCAGGAAAGATTGCTGTTTCTGTTGAGAGACTATAGTCCCCATTGTGGAAAATATAAATCCTAAGCTGGTGATGACGATAAATCCAAACTTCTGGGACTTGTAACGCGGCGTAGGCGTCAAGGGTGGTTTTTGAAGTGACATCACACTCAATAGCCAGATCAGGAGGTGGGTAAATGTCCAAATCCATAATCGTGCAACCTTGGACACGGTTAGCATTCTGGATATAGAGACAGGTATCGGGTTCAACACCAGCAATAACTGGACGCTTGAAGGTTGTTGAACCAAAGTCTTCCCAATCCCGCTCTTGGCTATCTAAAATCGTTTTAACAATATCGGCAATGATGCGATGGGGACGTTCATGAATGGCTAACGGGGACATGATTGAGAGAATGCCTTGGTAGTAGGCGATGCGGGTGTTTCGGTGTTCACCTAATTCAGTCAGAATTTGTTCAAAGTCTTGCCAAGATACGTCAGAAATCTGAATGGTGCTACCTGGAGTTAGTTTAATGGCGCGAATGGGAATAGTGACACTCAAGCTATTTTGCTCCAATTGATGCAATTGATGATATCAAATCCACTGAAGCCACGGCGATTAAAATCGCTGCTACACAAACAAAGTCCGCCTACGCGGACTGGATTATAAATTAGATCCCCGACTTCTTTAAGAAGTCGGGGATCTGGCAAGGAGGATTAAACTGAGGCTACCGCTTTATCTGTCTCGCGATCGCGACTTTCTTGACCTTGCCCCTGTAACCAACCATAGAGTCGGTTCAGGGCATTCACATAAGCTTGGGCTGATGCCACAATAATATCGGTATTGGCAGCATGACCAGAAAAGACGCGACTATTATACCGTAGCCGAATCGTGACTTCCCCTAGGGCGTCAATCCCGGCTGTCACTGACTGCACCGAATATTCAATCAGTTCGTTGGGAACATTCACCACCCGGTTAATCGCTTTATACACTGCATCCACTGGACCGGTTCCAATCGCCGCATCGATCAATTCTTCACCTTCAGGCGTGCGTAAGGTTACGGTAGCCGTAGGACGAGCGTGATCCCCACAGGATACCTGAACTAATTCCAAATGGAAGAGTTCGGGAACTTGGCGAATTTCGTCGTTAACCAGTGCCTCTAAATCCCAATCCGATACCTCTTTTTTCTTATCCGCCACTTCTTTAAACCGGACAAATGCCTTATTCAATTCCGTCTCAGATAGATCAAACCCCAATTCCTTCAGGCGGCTGCGGAAGGCGTTGCGCCCAGAATGCTTACCTAAGACAATCTGATTATCAGTTAACCCGATTAACTTGGCATCCATGATTTCGTAAGTCAGCTTATTTTTGAGGACGCCATCTTGGTGAATTCCCGATTCGTGGGCAAAGGCATTTGCGCCGACAATTGCCTTATTCGGTTGCACTAACATTCCGGTCAAATTCGAGACTAACCGCGAGGTTTTGTAAATCTGGCGGGTGTCAATATTGGTTAAGGATTCCTCTGACTCCGCAGGGCGTCCCAAATAGGGGTTGTAAAATTGTCGCCGGACGTGTAATGCCATGACGAGTTCTTCTAATGCGGCATTTCCTGCCCGTTCGCCAATGCCGTTAATTGTACATTCTAACTGTCGCGCCCCATTCTTCACGGCTTCGAGGAAGTTGGCAACGGCTAATCCTAGGTCATTGTGACCATGAACGGAGATAATCGCTTGGTCGATATTGGGGACATTTTCTTTAATCCCGCGAATCAATCCGCCAAATTCAGTGGGGGTGGTGTATCCCACGGTATCGGGAATATTTACCGTTGTCGCCCCCGCCGCGATCGCACGTTCTAGCACTTCATAGAGAAATTCTGGATCAGAACGCCCTGCGTCTTCGGGGGAAAACTCCACATCCTCGACAAAGGATTTGGCATACGCCACCATTTCCTCTGCGATCGCCAATACATCTTGTCGAGTCTTTTTCAGTTTATATTTGAGATGAATATCAGATGTGGCAATAAATGTATGAATTCGCCCATTGGCGGCGGGTTTGAGGGCTTTGGCGGCGGCTTCGATATCCTGACGAGTGGCTCGGGCTAACCCACAAATTGTTGGTCCTGACTCGACACCAACGGTTTGAGCAATCTTTTGCACCGCCTCAAAGTCACCGACACTGGCATAGGGGAAACCTGCTTCAATCACATCTACACCGAGTCGTGCTAGTTGCCGTGCGATCGTCAGTTTCTCCTCTACATTTAATGTTGCTCCAGGACACTGTTCGCCGTCGCGCAGCGTGGTATCAAAAATAATAATTCGATTGGGTTGTTTGTTCATTTGATTGTCTCCAGTCAAAACTCGTTAATCTTCAATGAGTTAAATCATAAGGGCTAATTTGTGCTGTTAATCAAGAATCCATTTTCTCGATAGAATCACGTATATCATTTAAATCGATATACCGATCTGTAGCATTTCTTAATTCTCTGGCAATCATTCCTTCCGTTGATACGACGGTAATATGAGTATTCTTTGAACGCAGCAACTCGATTGCTCGTTCAAAATCACCATCTCCACTAAACAGAATAACTCGGTCATATTGTTCTACAGTATTAAACATATCAACAACAATTTCTATATCAAGATTCGCTTTTTGGGAGTAGCGACCCGAACTATCATCATAATACTCTTTTAAAATTTTAGTTCGGACGGTGTAACCTAGGCTAATTAGGGCATCTCTAAATCCGCGCTGATCTTGAGGATCTTTTAATCCGGTATACCAAAATGCGTTAACCAGAACAATATGGGGTTCTTTTCTAAAATGTTCTAAGACCCGCTTCGGATCAAAGAACCAGCCATTTTTTTGTTGAGCATAGAACATATTGTTCCCGTCAACAAAAATAGAAATACGGTTCATCGAGCAAGGCATATAAACTAAGACCTAATAGTTTTGGAGAATTTAAGTCAACTTCTTATTTTAGCAATTTTAATCTAAATATTGGCTGATAGTTAGTCTATCGGCGTCATTCCTAAGCGTTTTAGCGCTATCTAAATTTTCTTAACTCTCTCACCTCCAAGTTCAATCTCCTGGCAAAGAAACTCATGTTGCTAGATTTCTCTCTGGTTGAGAAAACCTTAGCGACTCGATAGAACGTATACAGGGCGCTACCTTCAAGCTATTGTCAGGGTTGAGAATAACACCAACCCATTAGCTGTAGATGTACTTGATCGAATTCGGCGATTCATCCCCAACTATACCCGATCAGAGTTAGTTGGGGATGAATCGCCAGTAACAGCAAGCTTGCTTGCAGTTAAGTCAACAAGTGTGATATTATTACATGTTTTTTCCTAAACATACTGAATATAAGCACAATTCTACCGTGGGGTATAAGGAAAGTCACGCCTAGGCGAGAGACGGAACTCTACCTTGGTGTTTGTAGAAACGTAGTACCGTGGCACACCTTATTTGGTAGATTAGCTTGGTTTCGTAGTAAGGGAACCTTAGCCCTATATAGCGACGTCAGGTAAATCTTTCCGGGTTTTGACCCCGTTGATATCAACCACCCAGTCAGAGCGCACTTGCGGCACAAACTGCCCCGGTTGATGTGCCGGTATCGCATCGGTTACCGGATACCCTTGAGATTGCCATGCGCCCCAGCCACCATCCAGTACCGCCACGCGATCGTGTCCCAGGTAACGCAGTAACCACCACAGACGCGCCGCAAACGCAAAACGGGAATTATCATAAGCCACGACTAAAGTTTCACCGAATCTGACCCCAATCGCGGCAAGTTTTTCGGCAATTCGGTTGGGATCAGGTAAGGGATGACGCCCTCCATGACGTTCCACGGGGGCGGAAAGGTCTTGGTTCAAATCCAAGTAATACGCTCCCGGAATGTGACTCGCCTGATACTCTTTATATCCCTGTTGCGGATCAGCAAGGGCAAAACGGCAATCAACGATGACCACTTGCGGATCATCAAGGTGTTCTTTTAGAAATTGGGTTGAAATAATAAAAGGATGATCAGTCATTAGATAAAAATTATCAAAACGGATTAATCGTTATCGAAAAATATACGCCATTTTCTTGCAGGGTATCATCATCAGAATCAACAGAAATCAGGGGAATCCCCCAATCTAAGCGAGCGGTAATGCGATCGCCTTGTTGCCATTGTAGTCCCAACCCTAACGCTGCCAAGCTACTGGGGTCAGGATCATCGATCTCGCCGTTATTCCAGGTTGTGCCAACATCCACAAAGGGAGTAACCTGCAAAATACCGTCCCACTCAGGAATGCGTAAAATGGGCAGCCGCACCTCCGCCGAGGCAAAGGCACCATTATCCGTGAGTCGAATATCTTGGCGATAGCCGCGCACACTCCCTAAACCCCCTAACCCAATCTGCTCAACGGGTAACAAATCTTGAGCCGCCAGTTGAAGATCACCGCGAAGCACCAGTAATGTATCCGGGGCTAAAAGTCTTACCCACTGGGCTTGACCCCGCCAGGAAAAGAAGCGACTATCCGGCTCATCATCGTTGACTGTGGCATCAAAGATACCCAGACCCAAATTAAACTGAGAGCGTAGGGCAAAGACTTCACTAGCCCCTCGTTGAGTCCACTCTTGAAAGAATCGTAGGGCTGAAACCCGAATCCGTCCATCTTCATCAGCACCCAGCGAGGGGAAACCCACTTCTTCTCCCACCAACTCTTCTAAGAAAACGGTTTTGGTATTGCGTCGGGACGCGGTTAAACCAACTGCCAATTCCTGGGTTGGCGTTTCCAGGAGGGGTTGACGAAACGTCAGGTCAAAACTGGTGGAGTCGGATTGGATATCGAGAAGGTTAAATGGATCTTCAATAATCTCGCTGGAGGTATTGCTAAAGCTAAAGCTAACCGTGCCATTACGCGGATTAACGGGTAGGGTATAGTTAAATTCAATCTCGTCGCTACCATCGGTGTTGGTATAGCTGAGGGTTACGCCATCACCGAATCCGAGTAAATTGGCTTGGGTGATGGACGCCCCACGTCGGAAGCTACCCACACTAGGGGAACGTCCATTGTTGGCAACGAGTTGGTAACTCCAAGTGTTGGCTTCGATAATATCAACAATTAATAAGCTTGTACCTGGACCAGAACCCGTTGAGAGTTCAGCCGAGACATTTTCAATCAGGGGATCGAGTTGCAAAAGACGCAGGGATTCTAGTAAATGCGGTACATTCAGGGGTTTGGGATTCGCCACGGCAATCCGCGATCGCACATAGTTGGGACGCAGACGGCGCAGTCCATTCACCTGAATCTCTTCGAGTCCACCTTCGATAATTTCAATGGTTACGGTGTCTTGGGTTAGGGGTTGAGGTGGAATAAAGGCACCAGATGTGGCATAGCCGTTGTCCACGTACAACTGGGTGACAGTAGTTCTGGCATTTAGGAGTTCAGCAAAGGTAATCGGGCGATTGGTGAACTCCTGGGTTACTTCGGCTAACTCTTGATCACTAAAGGCGGTATTGCCTGTGAATTCAAATTGTTTTACAGTAATTTGCGCCCCCTCCGGTGTCTCAGGTGTCTCATCAGGCGTTGTTGGCGCTAATTCAGGGTCTAGAAGCTGTTCGGGGGGAGGTAATGTCGGAGACGGCGTAGTTTCTGGCAGCCTTGAGGGAGGCGGTGGCTCAATGTCTTGAGGCGGAGGGAGTTCTGGAATTGAGGGACTGTCACGGGGAGTGGTGCGATCGGGAACTTGAGCGTTGAATGTTGGATCGGGAACTTGAGCGTTGAATGTTGAGTGTTGGGTGTTGAGTGTTGACCCAACCCTAGGTGCATCGGGAGTTTGAGCGTTTACCGAGGGAGCTAGCCAGAACGCCGCCCATAATGCTGCTATAGAAGTGACTAGAATTTGCCCGTTGGAATTCACACCAATCATCTTGTTCATTTGTAAAAAATAAAGAGGCTAATTATCAAAGAACTTGGTCAAGCAATTATCGATAAGCTGTTCGTCATTTAAAGCTTAATAATATCTTCCCAGTTTCCTCAGCTCCCTCAGCTTCATCGTATCTACGAAGCTGCTCAAGTATTTTCATGCCCACTGCACTTTAAGCCCCTGATGTGATGAATCGCTTGATTCTTACAACTATTCCGTGACCTGCCAATAGGGTCAGTGCGCTTGAATTTTCTTTTTTCGTTTGGGAATAACCCCAATGAGGTATTTGATTGAGTTTTTCTTGGCTCAAATACTAATGAATTATGTTAATATAAATTATTTTACTTAAAGTGTCAAAACGTCTCTGATTAACAGATTGGTATAACCATACCCTCACGAGCCAGTACGTCATTAGGAAAGACCGATTTCACTTGGGATTCCATCCATTCAAGAAATTCATCATCATGGTCAGGATGGTAATGAGACATCACAATTCGTTTAACTCCTGCGGCTTTAGCTGTAGCTAAACCGGTTTGCCAGAGTTGGTCTTGCCAATCTAAAGGGGAAGGTTTTAGAGAATCATTTGCACGAATATTACAGGGAGCATCCAAAATGAGCAAGTCAGCATGGCGGGCTAAGTGCAACAAATTTTGATCCAGCTGATCGGGTGATTGGGAGTAAGCGATCGCATAGACGACGGAATGACCATTCCAAGTGATTCGGTAGCCCATTGAATGGGAGGCAGCGTTGAGTAAAACGGTTTCAACGACTAGATCATCTACAGTGATTTTATCCCCCGAACCCAGTTCGTAAAATTTTAGCTCCGATTGCATGACCTGGAGTGGCACGGGAAAATTAGGTGCTAACATTTGCCGCCCTAGGCGCTTTTCGATGGAATCTCCGTTTGTTGCTTTAGCACCATAGATGTGGAAACAATTGCCGGGGATAAAGGCAGGTGTAAAAAAAGGAAATCCCTGAATGCTGTCCCAGTGGCAGTGAGTGAAGAACAGGTAAGCTTCTAGGGGCATTTGGCGGAGTAAATGGTTGCCGAGAGGTCGCAAACCACTCCCCCCATCAAAAATGAGGCGTTTGGAACCGACACGCATTTCCACACAGGAGGTATTGCCACCATAGCGTACCGTTTCTTTTCCTGGAGCCGAAACTTTACCTCGGACGCCCCAAAATTGGACTACAAAATTGACGGTAGGGCCAGTTACCATGTTGGCTATAACATTAGATGTGCGGGGACTGGGTGACGCTGGAGCAGAATCTGGCATCGTTCAATTAAGTGAGCTGCCCTTAGCCAAGCTTCACACCAAGCAATTTCCACTATATGATACTCAGATAAGAGTACTTTCGGTGAGAGAGTCGCTAAGGCTTTTGTGTCCAAGGGGGCAAATTACGTATTTTTAAAGGAAATTTGGTTGGGAGAGCTCGTACAAAAACAACGATGAATTTATAGCTTTCCCCTAGGTTGAATTTTCTAGCACCCTGATTCTGATCAGGAAGTTTCTCTCAAGTCTGTTAATTTTAGCGTGATTGGTGGACTTGACTTGTGAGTTCTGTCACAAAAAGCGGCGATGAGCTTATACCAAGTTGCGTTCTCACCTGTCTTATGAGAGTACTGTAGGGGTTTGGAACCCCTACTTAGGCTACTGGACTATTTGCCACCCTTGTTCCCGGCGGCGATACACTTCTCAACCAGTGGCATAACCTCCTTGATATCCTTCCAGCCTAGAATTTCCGTGACTTTTTTCTCCAGATTTTTGTAAGTCTTGAAAAATTCAGCAATTTCATCCAACCGATGCTCGGCAACATCTTTGAGCGATTTCACTTGAGCATAGCGTGGATCTTTGTCAGGAACACAGAGGATTTTCTCGTCGCGATCGCCCGAGTCAATCATCTCCAGCATACCAATGGGGCGGGCAGTAATGACACAACCCGGAAAGGTTGGCTGATCCATCATCACCATACCATCAAGGGGGTCACCGTCATCGGCTAAGGTGTTTGGGATAAAGCCGTAATCATAAGGATATTGCACCGAGGAATATAAGACTCGATCAAGGGCAAAAGCCTGTAAATCTTTGTCGTACTCGTACTTGTTTTTACTCCCGGCTGGAATTTCAATTAAAACGTTGATCAGTCCCGGTTTGGGTTGACTTGGAATGCGTGATAAATCCATGACTAAATCGTGTAAGCGACACAGCAGATGGGGATCACCTAACTATCCAAGGGTGGCGTTTCCCCACACTGCCTTTTCTGTTATACAACTTTGCTGACATCTTCCCCTGCCTTAAGGCAGGGGGAACAGCCTAATTAAATTGGCTCTCATTGGCTCTGAGTCCATGCCTACATCATCTAGAGCAGATGGGGTAGAAGGAAAAAGTACCCCAGTTTAAACGGGGGTGACATCATCGGATTTTGTACCAGCCAAAAGACTCTCGATTAGATTAAGACTTTATTAATTATTTCATCGTTATCTTGTTATTTAAGAATTTTGCCAATTGTTTGTTTCTGACCTTGGCAGTGAGTAGGGTGTTGTCGGCAAAACATCTAAGCTGCCAGACGAGTAATAAGCAATGGCTAAGAAAGGTAAGGTCAGAGTTAAAAAAGCCATTACCGCACCTATAATTTCTGCCCACCTATGAGGATGGGGTTCAGAAGAGTTGGCAGACGAGCCGCTTGATTCCATAAATGAGGTTTTGATCAGAACTTGAGTCAATTTATAATTGATCTGAAAATGGGGTAAACTATCAACCCCATGGTGTCTATTTTAACAAGTTTTTTCGCAATAATTGTTTTCTAGTCAACAATTCGCATAAAACCTGACATTTTACTACTTAGGACATCTGTTTTCCCCAAACAACTGACCTTAGACAGATTGACGAGACAGATTGACGTGAGTCCTAGTGCATCCTCGCAGAAGTTTTTGACCCTCTCTTAGAAAGGAGACAAGGAAGAGCCTTAGTCAAACCCTAACAGTAAACACCTAATCTATTCTAATTCCAGTCAGACCAATACAAAAAACCGCCTCTAACACTAGGCGGTGGAATTAAGCAATCGGAGGGTAGTAGTAGATTACGTTCCTTCCTTATTGGGAGACTGTAACAATGTTTACCAAATAATTCCTTTTTGAGTTTTAACTGTTAAATTTTGCTCAAACAAAAATGATACAACAATTATCACATTAGCGATGAGCATACACACCCATAGGCTCTTTGATCCACCGGATGTAAAAATGCTTAAATGTAGAGCGAATCAGGCGGGGCATTCCAAAATCAATCGGCATTAACCGATCCGGTAGCTTCCAATCGAGTACATTGATATCGGCGGGGTGCAGGTGAGGAAAATCTAAAGTGTCCAGAGTTGGATTTAACCCTAATTTCATCGCGGCGGCTAGAGTGGGGACTTGAGTCGGATCGACATTGAGTAAATTCGCGATCGCACAATCCAAAGCAAATACATCCGCAGACGCCGCTAGAGTATCCAAGCGTCGGGGTTCACCCCCACTCGGACCATTGCCCTCATGAGCGACGATCGCATCCAAAATCGTCAAGCTGGGATCAATTGCCCGCGCCGTTTCCACTAACATTTCTCCAAATCGCAAGGCATCCTTACCCGCTTCTGCGTGCCACCAGGCTTTCATTTTACCAGGGACACAGCCAAATAAATTCTTAACCCCCAGCGTCAGAGTTAACTGGGTGTGAGACTTCAGCTTGGGTAAATTAATCACCACATCCGCATCCATCGCTTCTTTGCACAGGCGCAGGTGGTTAAAGGTATGGCTAACCGTTTGATAACGCTGACCATGGAATTCGACAATGGGGATATTCAGTTCCTCCATCATCGGGCCATAGCCATTCGCCTGCGCTACCCCTTTAGCTGTACCAAAGGCGGGACTATCGCCGAGAAACGGTTGACCCCCCGCTTCCTCGACCAACTGGGCGACGGTGTAAACCAGTTCAGGGCGAGTAATACAGTCCTTTCCCGGACGTCCAGCCGTCAGCAGATTAGGCTTGAGAAGGACGCGATCGCCCACGTTGACAAATGCCCTAATCCCGCCCAATGGTTCCAGCAAGGTTTCTACTGCGGTTCTCAATGGCTGTCGGTTATAGGAATCTGCCCGAATTAAACTAACGCTAGACATAAGTGCCGTGAAATAGCTTTAATTTATTTTAGAGCTTAGCAGCACGAGAGAGAGCCGTGACTCGTTGACAATCAAAGAAAACCCCATCCCCTTCCAGTTGAAAAAGCTGGGGTGTTATTTCAATTTTGACAATTTGAGCCGTCAGAATGGTCACAGTTTGATCGAACAGATGCAGGGTTAACAAAGGTTGACTGAGGAAATTGGCAAGTTGTTCGCCAAAGGCTTCTGGCGTCACCGGAATATCAAAGGATTCGGTTTCGCCATTGATGTAATGAAAGGTGATTTGGGTAAAACTATCTTGACTTTGCATGGTTAGTCCTTTGTCATTCGTCCTTTGTCATACTCGCTTCGCGAGAAGCAAGCTACGTCCTTTGTCATCGCTTTACCTCGTGAGACCCCAACCTCAGCGAAGCAGGTTGGGGAAGGATAGAGGTCAAACCGAACCACTCAATGTGGTGAGGTTTGACAATCCAGGTGAAGGCACGACATTTCGACTTCGCTTGGCGGCGAACGATTAACCCCGTGCTTCGCTGCAACAACTGGACTTTTTTGGCGCTAAATTGCCCTAGTCGTTTCCAGTTAATATCGCTAACTGAAACTTGTTTCTCGGTGTCTCCAGAACACCAACCGATGTAAGTTTTTCCGGCTTTTTCGGCTATAACTTTGTCACCCTTTCTGAAGCCATGACGGGTAACTGTGCCGCCATACTTGCGCCGTTTACCCCCTTTAGAAGGAACACACAGGTGTAATTGTCTACGGCTAATTGGTGGTCTACGAATTATTGCAAACGGTGCAGGTGTGATTTGAACATCGCCACACCAGCTTCCGTGTTTGGCATTATTCGAGTACCACTCTCGCCATTGGGTAAACTCAAACGCGGCTAAAGTTACGCCGTCAACAGCATGAGTTGCAGGTGTCTGGTTAGCTTTGTTTTTCTTGTCTTTTTCTAGTCCTAACCACTGCCTAAGTTGACTGGTTCCGTTACCGTCTCGTTGCCATCCCCGATGGGTTAAAACGGGGGCTAATTCGGATAGCCAGTTAAGCATTTGCTTTTGCCCCACCATGACTGGAGAGAACCCAACACCAGACCGCGCTGATTTTCGCCCACTGGTTCTATCCACATCAGCCATGACTAATTCATAGTGAATGGCACTAATGGGGAACAGTTTAAACAACTCTTTGACTACCCGTAACTCTAGCTGTTTGTTAGCTCGGATTGAGGGTGGTAGTTTACCCTGTTTTCGGTTATCAAAGCGCTTCTGACGATGGCATCGTTCAGAATAGGGTAGTTTCCGGTTAATTCGTCTACCGCGTCTAGCTCGACGCATTACCCGTCGTAATTCCATCCGTTCCTTAACTGTTTTGAACGGTAAGGCTAGATGTCCCATCCAAAGGGTGAATAAACCCGACTGAACCCCGATCCCGGAATAAAGTTTCCCAGGATCTATGCCTACGGCTATAGATTGAGTGTTTTCTTGAGTGTCAAAGGTTAACTGAATGCCAAAGCAATCTAAGTCGTTGTGTACCACTTTGGCTTTACCCTCCTTTAGCCAACGTCTAG
>NZ_JAVKBY010000023.1:0-48432 GCF_040222985.1 Coleofasciculus sp. F4-SAH-05 | reverse complement strand
TTTTTGGTCATGACACCCAAGAATGAACGCTAGTTTTTGGCACTGTCGGAACTATCAACGAAAGGCGAGACATCGAAGAGAAGCCCTCTGATACTCCATAACAAGCCTGAGAAGCATTGTCGAAGCTAACATTACTTTACTTTGGACTGGTCAAACAAAGAAGTA
Source organism: Coleofasciculus sp. F4-SAH-05 (assembly GCF_040222985.1). Classification (NCBI taxonomy): domain Bacteria; kingdom Bacillati; phylum Cyanobacteriota; class Cyanophyceae; order Coleofasciculales; family Coleofasciculaceae; genus Coleofasciculus; species Coleofasciculus sp. F4-SAH-05. The sequence continues at coordinate 48,267 of NZ_JAVKBY010000023.1, read as the reverse complement.
AAAGAACTTAAAGTAGCTTACTCTAAGCCACCGATTGTGATACTCAACTCGACTTTGCCCATACAGCAACGGTAGAGGTGAGATCTATCCGACAACTGGCAAAAAACGGATTGGCATCAAACTCGAATATGTCGAAAAACCAATTCATCGAAAGGATGGCTACAGCTATGGGTGAAAAGTACCCAAACGGGAAGAAATGTCTAGATGTGTCCAGAAATTAACAAACAGCTTCTAACCCATCGCGTCGTTGTCATTGGTGCAGGAATTGGGGGGCTAACGGCTGGCGCACTTCTTGCCCGTCGAGGTTACTCAGTGTTAGTCCTCGACCAAGCGTTTGTCCCTGGCGGATGTGCCTCCACGTTCAAGCGTCGCGGCTTTACCTTTGATGTGGGTGCAACCCAAGTGGCAGGTTTAGAACTAGGTGGCATTCATCAGCGAATTTTTGAGGAGTTAGAAGTTGACTTACCCGCCGCGACTCCCTGTGATCCCGGTTGTGCCGTATTTCTCCCTGGCGAAACTAAACCGATTAACGTTTGGCGTGACCCAGAAAAATGGGCAAAAGAACGGCAACGGCAATTTCCGGGGAGTGAACCCTTCTGGCAACTGATGACCACTCTATTCAATGCCAGTTGGAGATTTCAATCCCGTGATCCCGTATTACCCCCACGAAATCTCTGGGATTTGTGGCAATTAATCTCAGCGGTGCGTCCAGATACCCTGATTACGCTACCGTTTACATTTATGACGGTGGGAGATGCGTTGCGCGGCTATCGACTCTATGACAATCAGCGTTTGAGGACATTTCTGGATTTACAACTGAAGCTGTATTCCCAAGTCGATGCCGATGAAACCGCTTTACTGTATGCTGCAACTGCCCTCGGCGTTTCCCAAGAACCTCAAGGATTGTTTCACCTGAACGGGAGTATGCAAGTGTTGAGCGATCGCCTAGTCGCCGCCTTGGAGAAATGGGGTGGTAAACTGCTGATGCGTCATACTGTGGAACAGATTCAGGTTTCCGGGGGCAAGGTTACAGGCGTAACGGTGAGAAATCAGAAAACTGGACAGGTTTGGACAGAATCAGCCGATGAAGTGGTGGCAAATGTGACGGCACAAAACCTGGTCAAGTTACTGGGAAATCACGCGCCCAAGGGTTATCAGCGTCGCATCGATAAATTACCGTCTGCATCAGGTGCCTTTGTCATTTATCTGGGTGTTGACCAAGCATCTATTCCAGCAGGTTGTCCGCCTCACCTGCAATTTCTCTACGATTACAACGGTGAGATTGGCGAAAATAACTCTTTATTTGTCTCGGTTAGTAAACCCGGTGATGGTCGCGCCCCAGAGGGAAAAGCCACGATTATTGCCTCCTCGTTTACCGATACCCGAAGGTGGTGGCAAGGTTCTCAGCAGGAGTATGACCAGTTAAAAAAAGATTATACCCAAGACGCGATCGCACGGCTATGTCAATACTTTAACTTAACTCCAGAAACCATTATCCACCAAGAAACAGCAACACCCCGAACCTTTGCCTATTACACCGGACGCCATCAAGGAATCGTCGGCGGAATTGGTCAGCGAGTGCCAACATTCGGTCCCTTTGGCTTTGCTACTCGCACCCCCATTAATCACCTATGGTTGGTGGGAGATTCTACCCATCCTGGTGAAGGGACAGCTGGAGTCAGCTACTCAGCATTTACGGCTGTACGGCAAATTCAGGTAATCTAAAGAAAGAGTTTTGTTGGTAGACTGCAATGGGATTAAACCTGTTGGCAATAGAATAGAGACCATAACCTTTGTCGGTCTTGTGTATACATAGTTGTTTGGATTAGGGAAAACTGCCGTGGATGGGGGGAATCAGCAACGAATCTTAGGTTATTTCATCGAAGAGGCGAAAGAACACCTTGACACTCTCGAACAAGGGTTATTGAATGTGCAGGAAAGTGTTCAAGACCCAGAGATGGTCAATGAGATGTTCCGTGCGGCTCATTCGGTCAAAGGCGGGGCGGCAATGCTAGGCTTTAGCAGTCTACAAAAAGTTGCCCACCGCTTAGAGGATTGTTTGAAGATTCTCAAAGAACATCCCGTTAACCTTGATCGCCATGTCGAGAGTTTATTCTTACAAGGCTACGACACTCTCAAAGACCTGATCGAACAACTTCAAGGACCCTTTGGTCTCCGGGATGATGAAGCCGATAAAATGGTGCAAGCCGCCGAACCGACGTTCAAGGAATTGCAGACGTACCTGGAACGGTTGATTAGTGGTGGGGAACCAGCAACCGCCGCTCCGGCAAAATCAGCAAAGGGTGGAGCTAAAGCGACGGGTCAAGCATCTGAGAACTTTTCTGCTCAGGTGACAGGTATCCTCAAGCAAATGTTGCAATTGTTCAAACAATCAGAAACACCCGCCAATCGTAAAAAGCTGCAAGAGAATTGTCATAAGCTAGCGAAACTCGCCCAAACGGTTGAACCCTGGCAAGTCTTGGTAAAAAATGCCTCTGATGCGATCGCGAATTCCCAAAATTCGTTCCACACTCTAGCACCTGTGATTATTAAAGAACTTAAACAAGCTAGCGATCAAGTCCAACAAGGAAAAGAGAGTACTCTCAAGGCAAGTCCAGCGTTACAGAAGTTGGCAAAAGCTACCCCCAGCCAAGGCGGTGGTAAACAGATTACGATTACCGTGGAACCCAAAGCGGCAGCTAAAGCGATTATCAAAGCGTTTGACAAACGACAACTCACTCAACTGACCAAATTACTGGTTCAAGCCTCTCGCGCTTCTTCGTAGGTGATATCAAATGCTGCTTGCACCCAATTAAGGTTTGAAAGCTATGCACGGGTAAGTAAGTTATCGGCTGTCCGCTTCTTTTGGGTTACTCTCCGAGAAGGCGAGAGCCTACGTTCCAAGGACCCAACCGACAAAGAGCCTTCTCTAGCTTGCAGATAAAATACTCAAACGCACTTTATCCCCATCCTTTAACGGCGCATCACTGCGAACGACAAACCGTTCCCCAGGCTTTAAACCAGATACAATAGCCACTCTACCCTTGGCGCGATCGCTAATTTCTACTTGACGTGTCTTAACTGTAGATTCAGCACCATTTTCAACCACGACAAACACCGTTGATTTCTCTGATGTTTGAGTCGGCTGATTCGTTTTTGCCATCTGAGTATTGCCACGCCCTGACTCTGTGCCAACCTCTAACGCCGTTTGCGGAACCACCACTTGGGCTTGGGTATTTGGGGTGAAGCTAACTCGGGCTAAAAGTCCACTCCCAATTTGACGATTTGGGTTGGGAATCGTCACTTCTACAGGGATTTGTAGGGCTTCACTATCTGCTGCTGGAGAAATTCGGGTCACTTTTCCGGAAAACGATTCATTGGCAAGGGCGTCTAAATGCACCGTTACTGATTGTCCCACCTGAATATTCGCCAATTCTCGATCTGAAACTTGGACTTCTACTTTTACCTGAGAGAAATCCCCTAACTTCAGCAGTTCACTTCCCGGTGTCACCAGATTCCCCGATTCAGTGACTCGTTCTAATACCACACCATTAATCGGGGAGGCGAGTAACGAATAGGATTGACGTTCCTTATTTTGAGCTAAAATAGCTTGCTGCGCCTTAACTCGTTCTTGTGCAGCAGCGACAGCTTGTTGTTCCGTGCGAATTTGCTTGAGGGTGGCTTGCAGGTTTTGTTGGGCGGTGGCGGCGGCGGTTTGGGCTAATTCGGCTTCTTGTCGAGAAATAGCGCCTTCTTGCGCCAGGTTTTGTAACCGTGTCGCATCAACTTTAGCTTGCTGCAATTCTAAGCGGGCTTGTTCTGCCCTGGCTTGGGCATTCCCCACCTGAGTTTGGGCGCGGGCGACTTCTGAATTGAGGGCGGCGAGTTCAGCTTGGGCTTCAGTTACAGCCGTTTGTAATAAGGCGTCGTCAACTTGAGCTAAAATTTGTCCTTGTTTAACCCGATCGCCAATATCAACCGCTAGATTCAACACTCGCCCTTCAATTTGAGATCGTAGCGAGACATCCCGTAGGGGTTGAGTGTTACCTTTATACTCTATGGGTTCGACCACCCATCCCGTTTCTGCGATCGCGACGTTTACGGCTGTACTGGTTTTCTCTTCTGCACCAGGGGGTTTGGGTTGCGCCCCTGCTTCTGTCTTGGGACTATTCCCACATCCCGTGAGAGATGGTACGAGTAAAATAATCCACAGCACCAGAAAAACCCAATAGTTAGGGCTGGCTGAATCAGTATTGTGGTGAGGGGGAGCATGTAGAGACGCGCCATGGCGCGTCTGGGAAGCTAGGGGAGCCGCAGACGCTGAATGACTCAATTGATTCTGAGAGTACACGCTTTTAGTTCCCATTAGAGTAAATTCGTCAAGAGTTGTTTAAAGTTTCTTCATATATCTAGTCTAAATGTTACCGCCTATTAATCACGTTGCCTATCAAAAGCATCGCCACTGGATGAACAGGTCCCTCGCGATCGCACAATCGGCGGGTGAAGCGGGAGAAGTCCCCGTTGGTGCAGTGATTATTGATAATCAGGATAACCTGATCGCCACCGGAGAAAATCGGCGAGAACGCGATCGCGATCCCACCGCCCACGCGGAAATCCTCGCCCTACGTGCAGCCGGTCAAACCTTAAACACCTGGCATTTAAACACCTGCACCCTTTATGTCACCTTAGAACCCTGCGCCATGTGTGCTGGGGCGATTATCTTGGCGCGGCTGGGTTTACTGGTGTATGGTGCAGATGACCCCAAAACCGGCACAATCCGCACCGTTGCCAATAGTCCTGATAGCGCTTACTCCAACCACCGCTTACCCGTCTTAGCTGGGATTCTGGAAACCGAATGTCGAGAATATCTGAAATCCTGGTTTGCCCAACGACGCCAGCGCGATCTACAATCAACGCTTAACCATGACATTACTAGAACTGTCCCTTCAGTAGACGACAGGGGCTGTCAGACCTCATAAGGTAAGAGTGAAGAGTCGAAACACACAAAAAACCGAATCCCTTATGATGCAACTCCAATCCCGTGAACAGAACCAAACTCCCTCAACCTTGGACAAGCCTGATTCAAAGACGGTCAATTCCGCCAAAATAGTTCCCGTTAACTCCAGTGTTTCCCATTGGTTAACATCAATCCTCTATCCGTTGGGGCGTCGTATCCTCATGCCCCTTTATTTTGGGCGGCTGCAAGTGACGGGACAAGACAATATTCCCAAAACAGGTCCAGTTATTTTAGCACCCACCCATCGATCGCGTTGGGATGGGTTAACCATGGCTTATGCGGCTGGGAAACCTGTCACAGGACGGGATTTGCGGTTTATGGTGTCGCAAGATGAAATGAAAGGATTACAAGGCTGGTTTATCCGCCGCCTGGGTGGGTTTCCGGTGAATACGAAACACCCGGGAATCAGCAGTATCCGGCATAGTGTCGAACTCCTGCGTCGTGGCGAAGCCCTGGTGATGTTTCCCGAAGGGAATATTTTTCGTCTTGGTGAGGTTAATCCACTTAAACCTGGTATGGCACGAATTGCCCTGCAAGCGGAATCTAATCAACCAGGTTTGGGATTAAAAATTGTACCCGTTAGCATCCGTTACAGCGAACCTGTTCCTCAGCGAGGTTCTGATATTGACATTCAGATTGGATCGGCTTTAGATGTCGCCAAGTATTGCAACCAGTCGGCTAAAAAAGGCGCTCAACAGCTAACCACTGATTTGGAAATGGCACTGAAACAGATCGATCAAAAGCTGGAAGTAATCAAAGAAGCTGTTTAAGTGCGATCGCAATGATCTTAATCTATCCCTATTTCTCGCTTAATAGCTTCAGACTACTCAAAGAATTCCATGGCTATTCCGACAACGGTGGTGCAGGTGATTACGAATTGGATTGAATCAGGGCGGGTTTTGTTGATAGGTTATTGGTGAGTGGCTAGGTTTAGTGGCTAAACCCGCCCCTACAAGTCCACCAGAAGACGTTCCAACGGAACGTCTCTACGAGTTTCCCCATAATTCACCGGAACATCCCGAAACAAACTTAACCCCACCACTACGGGATTAAGAGCCAGAATCTGACTCAGTACCTGTGCCAAAACGCGATCGCTTATCGGATAATGGTCTAAGTCCTGGATATCCGCCTCGGTTATCCCTACAATCACTATATAATCGCTATAGGCGGCGAGAAACGCTTCCGGACTAACCTTTATTGACATACAAAACAACCATTAACCTTAAAAAATAATTAAGCTTTATTGCTCTTATTTTTAGAAGAGTTTTAACAAAAACTTTAAGCCAACTTGATAAGATTAGCTGGAAACAGGCTTATGCTAAAGTAGTGACTGACTATGGAATCCTCAACTATTGTTCCCTTAGTCAGTAAAAATTAACGTTTAAAGACAAACAAGTATCAGGTTCAGATATCTACACCTGTCCCTAACCTATCTGCATACCCATGAGCATGACCGAAACCACATCCTGGAACGATGTCCGCATCGCCTTTAAAAAAATATGGGGATATGATAATTTCCGTCCGCCTCAAGGTGAGATTATTCGGAGTATTTTGGAGGGGCGAGATGCACTGATTGTCTTACCCACAGGTGGGGGAAAATCGATTTGTTTTCAACTTCCCGCCCTCTTACAAACCGGATTAACCTTGGTGATTTCCCCATTAGTGGCTCTAATGGAAAATCAGGTACAAGAATTACGCGATCGCAACTTACCCGCCGCCCTGTTACATAGTCAATTAACCCCGCAACAACGCCGAAAAACCCTGCAAGCCCTAGAAAACCAGCAACTCCGATTACTCTACCTCTCTCCAGAAACCCTATTAAGTGCGCCCGTTTGGGAACGACTCTCTCAGCCTGATCTAAAAATTAATGGATTAATTCTCGATGAGGCACATTGTCTGGTTCAATGGGGGGATACCTTTCGACCCGCGTATCGACGCCTAGGCGCAGTACGACCCACCCTACTCAAATCTAAACCACCCGGCAGCCAAATCCCGATCGCAGCATTTACGGCGACGGCTGATCCTAGCGCCCAAGACACCATCAGTAAGGTGTTGCAATTAGAACACCCCCAAGCCTTTTTAATCAGTCCCTATCGCCACAATCTTAACCTAGATGTGCAAATCGTCTGGACACCACGGGGACGCCGCCAGAAGATGTTACAGTTCATTCAAGCCAGAAATCGGCAATCGGGGTTAGTTTATGTCCGTTCCCGGCGAGATGGCGAGGAATTAGCCCAATGGTTTGGGGAACGGGGATATGCGACAGCCGCCTATCACGCCGGATTAAGTTCTCAACAACGGCGAGAGATTGAACAGAGTTGGCTGAGTGGCAAAACTCAATTTGTTGTGTGTACTTGCGCCTTTGGGATGGGAATCAATAAGCCCAATGTACGGTGGGTGGTACATTTTCAGCCCCCCCAATTATTATCAGAATATATCCAAGAAGTCGGTCGTGGTGGACGCGATGGTAAACCCGCAGACGCCCTGACGTTGATCAGTGAGCCAACAGGGTGGTTAAATTCAGAGGATAAGCAAAAGCGTCAGTTTTTTGTCGATCAGATGCGATCGCAATACCAACAGGCACAACGCTTAGTCAAAAAGCTACCTGAACAGGGGAATGTCGCCGCCGTCTCCCAGGAATTTCGCCAGGGTGAAGTCGCATTAGCCCTGCTCCACAGTGCGGAACAATTGGAATGGCAAGATCCCTTTCACTATCACAAACACCCATCCCCCGATTCCCGCGCTTTGGCTCAATTAAGTTCTCACCAAGTTCAGGTACAGAAACTGATGACACAATACCTGACAACTCGCCAATGTCGTTGGCAGTTTTTACTCAAGGCGTTTGGGTTTAAAAAGGAGGCGATGGGATTAAAATGTGGACATTGTGATAATTGTCGGAAATAAGGTGATGGGGAAGCGGGGGGAGCTGGGGGAGCTGGGGAAGCGGGGGGAGCAGAGGGAGCGGGGGGAGCTGGGGAAGCTGGGGTTGTAGAGACGTTCCGGTGGAACGTCTGGGAGAAGAGGGAGATGAGGGAGGTGAATGATCAATGACTAGAAAAGAGTTTTATGTGTAGGGGCGGGTTTCACTACTATCATTTTTTTGTTCACCCTAATGTCACTAAACCCGCCCTGTCTAAATGACCAATAACGAATGGCGAATGACAAATGACAAATGACAAATGACAAATGACGAATGACAAATAACAAAATTATTTCTATTTTTCTAAGTACCTTTTTATGGGTAACTGTATCCTCCCCCCAGAGTTTAAACGCTCAAGGTGAAGAGGGATTACAGTTACAAGATTTTAGTTACTGGGCTAACCTCTGTGCAACCCAAAAAGAGGCTAAAAATTATGAAGAAGCCCTAGAAGCCTGTGATCAAGCGATCGCGTTAAATCCTAATGAACCTCAAGCCTGGATTGATCGAGGTGATATTCAACGGGCATTAAATAATTATGCCGAAGCCGCCGCCTCTTATGGGCAGGTGATTCGCCTAGAACCGAGACATTCTGAAGCCTGGGCAAAGCGATGCGCGGCAAATATCCAGTTGACAAACTATGAAGCCGCGATAACTGACTGTGAAACGGCGTTGCAAATTGATGAAACTTGGAATCAGGTGACACGGGCTTATGCGTTGTATCATCAAGGGTTAGCCCTTTGGGGACAAGCGAGACGAGAAAAGGCGCTATTTTCCTTTGATTTAGCGGTTCAAAGTAATCCAGATTATTCCCTGGCTTGGGCGCAACGCTGTCTGTTATTATCCCAATTTGATCAGACGTATGATGCTCTTAATTCCTGTGAACGGGCGTTACAGGTGAATGGGGATTGGGGAAATCGGACTCCCGCGATCGCGTGGACGAATCGTGGTAAAATTCTGGCTCAGTTGAGACGGTATGACGCCGCTCTAGAGTCTTATGATCAAGCCCTGGCGATTGACCCCAAGGATGCAACCGCTTGGACGGAACAAGGTAAAGTTTTACTCATTATTGGTCAACCGGGTGAAGCCTTAACCTCTCAGGAATGGGCGCTGAAAATTCGTCCCGATTATGCTTTAGCCTTAGCCAATCAATGTGCCACTTTGAATCAACTGAGTCAATATGAAGATGCTTTAGCCGCCTGTGATCAAGCGATTCAAGAGGGAGATGGGCGCTGGGGAGAAGAAGGGGCGGCGTATGCGTGGAGTCATCGGGCGGATGCGCTGACGGGTAATGGTCGATTTCAAGAGGCGTTAGCATCGGCGAATCGGGCGGTAGCACTGAATCCTGACTATGCTGATCCCTGGAGTAGTCGGGGGGCGACGCTGTGGTTTATGGGGCGGTTTGAAGAGGCGCTAGGGGCAACAGGACAAGCGATTACGATTAACCCCAATTCCTCGAAGGCTTGGTTTAACTATGCCCGAATTCTCACCACATTGGGACAGTATAATGAAGCCCATGCTGCTTATCAACGGGCGCTGTTAGGGGATGCGAATGTGGGCAATATTCTGACTCTGGCAGAGATTTGGGTGAATCTGAGTGGCTTAGATTTCCGTCTGCAACGCTATCAAGAGGCGATCACCGCAGCCGAACGAGCAATTGGCATTAATCCGGATTCGGCAGCAGCCTGGTATAATAGGGGGTTATCATTAATGGCATTAAATCAATACCGTAATGCAGTGGAGACTTATGATCGTGCGATCGCGATCGATGCCGAGAATGCTGATTTTTGGGCAGGGAAAGGCATTGCGCTGCGATTTTTAGAGCAATATCCTCAAGCCTTGGAAGCCTTGCAAACCGCATTAGAATTGAATCCATCTCATCCGCAAGCATTAGTCAATCAAGAGTTTGTCATGCAAAAGTTACAAACTCCCAATGGGATGGAGGCTTTACCAAATTCAGGGGTTAGGTAATAGGGAACAGGGAAAGTGACAGCAATTCTCATTTTGGCGAAAAACTCGCCCAAACATATCTTTCCTGTGGCTGATCAAACCAAAAAAGCCGGGGCATGACCCCGGCTTGTTGGTGGCCGTGTTTCTTTTCTGCGGGACGTTGACGCCGGCGAAGAAGTTATTGGTCCAGACCAGACCGATGGGCCGCGCGACTGTTGAATGGAGACGACGCAGACCTTGCTTGACATAGCCGCCGCGTTGGTCGCCGGGCTAGGGAGGCACCTACAGACCGCGACCCGTCTGGAATCAGCCGCCCATCAGCGCCTGGGCGAGTCCGATGTAGAGCGGTATTCCTATGGCAAGCGCAACCGGCGTGCCGACGGCTGTGGACGAGCCGATGTAGGCGGAGGGATTGGCTGACGGGATACCGGCTCGTAAAGTGGGCGGTCCTGAGATGTCTGAACTGGAGGCGGCGATGACGGCCAGGAGCACAACGCCGCCAGGGCTGAATCCCGTGGCGACGTGGGCAATCCAGCCGAGACCGAAGGCTATGAACCCATGCAGCAGCGGCGCAACAAAGGCATATAGGGCGTACCACTGACCCACCTTGCGCAGCTCGCCAAGCCTTGCTGTGGCCTCCATACCCATTACCAGCATCAGGATCGAAAGCAGGCCCCGGAAGGGGGGATCGAAGAAGCCATTATAGACACTTTCCGGCTGGGTTAGCAGGCCTAGAGCGATGCCGAGCAGCAGTGCCGATAGGGCAGATCCTTGGAGGCTTTCCTGCACGATGGGCCATATTTTGACTCGATTACTGGTATCGTCCGGCTCGCTGGGATATCCGCTTGCGGTAATGCGCTGCTGGCTGAGATACTCCTGCCTGGTGGTGGGATACTCCTGCTCGCTGGGATACCCGCCTGCGGTAACGCTCTGCTTGCTGAGAGACTCCTGCTTGCTGAGAGACTTTTGCTTGCTAACATAAATACTGGCCAGGACGATCGCAGTCACGAGCGCTGGGATATCCATGAAGGGATAGAGTGCGGCTGCCCAGGGCTCGTATTGGATGCCTTCCGATTCCAGTACCGTTATGCCGGCGGCGAGGGTAGAGCCACTCACAGCACCGAACAAGCCAGCGGTCGCAATGGCATCCACAGTTTTGACTTTCGGCAGCTTGGCTAAGGTATAACGCCCGATGAACACGATAAGAATCCCTATGATCACGGCGAACGATGCGGGCAACAGCATCTCCAGCAGATTGGAATTGCGGATCGCAATGCCGCCGCTCAGACCCACTTTGATGAGCAGCATGAAGACGATGAACTTATAAACCGCATCTGGAACTTGCAGTTGGCTATTGACGGCGGCAACGACCATACCACCAATCAGAAATCCGAGTGTCGGGGACTGCAACTTCGCCAGGAAGAGCGTAAAAAAATCGGTCAAAAAATCCACTTTGTAATTCCTCCTTAATCAGATCTTAAAGATAGAGTCATTCCAATTTATTTCCATAAATCTTTAGAGTCCGTGAAGACGGACTTCGTTGTGTTAGCCCCGGATTTCCAATCAGCGGGCAGTTGTTGCTGTTGGTTTCTACTTGGAACTACAATGGAGCCTGCTGCGGAAGTGCCGACAGTGTACAGAAAGTTCTGACGAGACATGCGAGAGAAATTTGCCATGAATACCTCCTTCCGCCTCCCCTAGCTGGGGGAGTGGTGATTGTGATCAGTGAAATTGGTTAAAAGTTAAAGAAAGCGGGGGTGCAGCGCTACACCCCTACAGCACAGGTATTACGCGAATACCTGTCCCGCAGTACATCCTATAGATTAAGATCTATGTAAGACCCGAATCACTATGTGCTTAAGTTTATCTTAAAATCTGCACCAACTTGCATGGAAATGCCCAATTCAAATCATAAGTTTTCCTTTTAGTCTCAGAAAACCCCGATATCTCTGGTCAATCTTTAGTATGGTACTGTAAACGGCAGAGCCCTCGTCCTGAGGGGGTGACAAGGAACTTGAAGGTACTACCGGGTGTCGGGTGTCGGGTGTCGGGTGTCGGGAAAAATTGAACTTTACTCAGGGAGTCACCAAAAACTCTATTGTTTATTCGTTGGCTCGCCTGGAGAGCGCTCGCTCCTTACCCTATCTCCTCTTATGGGCTTTTGTGTTCCTCTAAGATTTACCCCACACCCCATACCCCACACCCCATACCCCACACCTTGCCTACCTTTGACGCCAGCTTGTCACCCCTTCAGGCCCTCGTCCCTAGAACACCGGTCCAGTAATCCCAGCTATAGCCTTACCAAAGCAGGTTAGGACATTTTTACTGTTGCCTGTTGCCTGTTGCCTGTTGCCTGTTGCCTGTTGGGATAAACTGATGTCCTAACGTGTGTGCGTAGTGCTATATAACGCAAAACGGTCATTCTGGCGCTCATCCTGAACGGAAAATCAGGCTCTTTACTAAACTATTAGTGGTCCGGCGCTCTAGTGCCCCCTGCAATCTGATGTTGAATGGTGGTCATAGCGCCAAAAGGATAAGTGTTTTTTATAAAATGCTTCCGCTAATCTGAGTCAATCTTTCTCAACAGAGGGTATTGGATTCGCCGATCTTTGGCATAATCTTAAAGATATGGTTCAAGGCAAGACTTTATGGTTTTGCCTTGAATTGTCGTAACAGAATGCATCAAGAGGTAAACCACATGACCCAGAAAGCCAGCAAGCTCGTCATCGTCACGGAAAAGGTGCTACTGAAAAAGGTCGGCAAGATCATCGACGAAGCCGGAGCTACCGGTTATACGGTGGTGGACGCTGGCGGTAAAGGCAGTCGCAACGTGCGCTCGTCAGGACAACCCAGCATTGGCGACAACTACTCGAATGTCAAGTTCGAGGTGCTCACCCCCAATCGAGATATGGCCGTGAAGATTTCGGATAAGGTTGCAGCGCAGTTTTTCGACGACTATTCGGGCATCGCCTATGTCTGTGATGTGATGGAGGTACTACACGCGCACACGTTCTGAGTAAAAAGTAAAAACCCCAGCAATTCTCATTTTGGCAAGAAGCTGTTCAAGCACTGGGAATCTCGGTATTGTATTCAACAACCCTGAGTCTCGCGAGGTTCACGATGATATCTGAGAGATCCAAGAGAGCTAAAGCGGTTGCCAGAACGCAGGAACTCGATCTAAAAATCCCGCCCAATAGCAGTTGAATTTCCAAAATGAGAATTTCTGGGAAAGTGATGAATTATGAGTAACTGATGCCAAACTGAGGTAAACTGGGAGAACAACTTTGTGAATTTTTTTAGCATAATTTTGTTACAAGCCCTATGACTGTGGTAATTTCAGCAGCTCGTTCAGCGACATCTGCTGCACCAACTCAAGCTCCTGAAAAATCGCGTCAAGTTACCCGCAAGCCTTATCCTAACTATAAGGTTATTGTTCTCGATGATGATTTCAACACCTTTCAGCACGTCCATGACTGCTTGGTGAAGTATATTCCTGGAATGAGCAGCGATTACGCTTGGAAACTGACGAATCAGGTTCACTTTGAAGGTCAAGCCATTGTTTGGGTTGGTCCTCAGGAACAAGCTGAACTCTATCACCAACAGCTAAGTCGGGCTGGATTAACAATGGCTCCTTTGGAGGAAGCATAAATGTAGAGACGTAGCTACGTCTGGCAGAGGGGGTCATGATTTTGCACAAAATCGATATGCAATTTAGATGTACAACTTATCATGGGTAAGTCCAATGGCGGTAGACTGGTTTGGAATCACTCAACTCACTTGCCCGGGTTGATTCCGGTTCTAGAACGTCTCACTCGCTATACTGGGATTCAAACGATTACGCCAGCTGTCATTGGACGGGCGAGAAGTCATCGTCCTCGCTTAGAGTTAAAAGTGTCTGTACCCATTCGCGGTGGATATAAAATTATTGCTCGCTCTGGTAAAACGTTTCAAGAAGTGTTTATTGTTACTGAGTTGAGTAAGCGAGAATTAGAAGGTGCGATCGCACAAGCCTTGAAAAGAAAAAAGTAAGACGAAAGAACAGGGAAAGGTTTTCATAACTTAAACACCATTACTCTACCTTTATTTTGTAGGGTTTGGCAAGTTTTTCAGTAAGCCCTCAGGAATAAGTATACCCTCGAAGATCGTGAAAAGTCAATTGTAGGGGCGGAAGTATACCCTCGAAGATCGTGAAAAGTCAATTGTAGGGGCGGGTTTAGCCGTTTCATATTGATACCTACCGATAACCTCTCAACAAAACCCGCCCTCCGTCATCGATAATATCATTTCCTTTCACTTTGCAACCTTCCATCTGCCCTCTGCCTTATCCCAATTTTTACCATGGACTCCCCACCAAAGTAAATGCACTCCAATAATAAGGATGGGTCAATTCTATATCCGGTAAATCCGCTAACTGGGGTGGTAAAGGAATAGTCTGATTCGGAGTCACTAATTGACCCTTTTCTATTCGCACCTCACCCCGAATCATCGCTAACTGTGCCTGTCGCAATGCTTCAGCTTTAATCGGAACTTGCTTTAACTGAGAATAAAATGTGGTCATTAACCCCAATGTCCCTTCATCACTGACATACCAGAGACTTCCTAATGCCGATTTTACCCCCGCTTGTACCGCTAACCCAGTAAATCCTAACTCCGCTTCTTCATTACCTAACGCCGTGCGACAGGCGCTTAATACCATCAGTTCCACAGGAGGGTTATGTAATTCCAGTTCTCGGATTTGGTCAAGGGCTAGTTTAGTCTGCCAAAACTGGATATAAGAATTTTCCGGTTTACCCGATTTAAACTCACCATGAGTGGCTAAGTGAAGAATGCCAAAGGGAGTTTCATTCCGAACGCTTTTCAGCTTTTCGGGGGTAAACGTAGAATTAATAAACGATTGTCCCTGCCAAAGTTTATCGGTAATTGTCGATAATTCCACCGGGACAGCCGGTAATGGACTTTGATCCGTAAATTCCGCCGCCCCCATCGCCAACACGCCCAGATTCCTCACATCCACATAGCGAGTATCCGTTAAGGAGATACTTGGCATTAAATTAATATTGTATTTCTCCAATATAAACTCATTGCCATCATGTAAAACTGCCATAGGGAGTGAACGCAAACCACTATCCACGAGAAATGCAATGGTATTAATCTCCTGGGTTTCTAACTCTGATTCAACAGGTGCAACTAACCATTGATAGAGTTGTTGGGCTACAGGTAAGTAAGAGCGAGGAATACGAATATCGGTTACAGCGCGACGCAACTCTTGAGTTGTCTTGAGAACTTTTTCTCGTGTCGCACCAGGTACAGAACGTCGTATCGGTGTGCCTTCAGGGGTAACGATAATCAGTTCTAATTGATCCTGACTTCTGTCACGTTCAGTCTCAGCCTCTCCCGGTTTTTGGTTCTTATTATCTGTTCCTGTACTTGGCGTGAGTGAGGGGGCGTTACTGGGAACAAATACAGCGTACAATAGTGCAGGTTTAGTTCCCGTTGCTTGTTCAATTCGCTGGAGAATGCCCTGAGATTGAGCTTGGGTGATAATTGGAGTCTCTAAAAGCCCAAAATAGTCTTCATACTGACGGGTAAAATAGTCTTCTACTTCTGCCACGATATCCCATTCTAAGTCAGGAATTTGGGCTTGCAGGATTGGCGGTGGGTCTTCAGGCAATTTTAGTAGATTGACGGGATTGATGTCAGGATTAGGGGGTTGATCATCTGGGAATGGGTTATCTGGAAAGGGGTTATCTGGGGGCGGGTTATCTGGACGGTCAACACTAATAATTTGCAGATTCCCTTCGGTATGGGTAAAGAGAAAGGACTCTTCTGGATTAATCGTAAATTCACCACTGGAAATTGCCCCGACTGTTCCATTTGTGGTTGCATCTCCGACAATAAAGGGCATTTCTCCA
Source organism: Coleofasciculus sp. F4-SAH-05 (assembly GCF_040222985.1). Lineage (NCBI taxonomy): Bacteria > Bacillati > Cyanobacteriota > Cyanophyceae > Coleofasciculales > Coleofasciculaceae > Coleofasciculus > Coleofasciculus sp. F4-SAH-05. The sequence continues at coordinate 32,471 of NZ_JAVKBY010000023.1, read as the reverse complement.
TTCCCACCATGGCGAATTGTAATTGCACCGCCACCATTATCCCCCGCCGTAGAAAGACTGGTTTGAATGTTGTTGCGATTGGTGAAGCGATTGGTAGCGCGGAAAAATTGCCCTGTGGTAATCTCTACAGTACCGCCAATGCCACTATTACCGCCTTCAGCATTCAGGTGTCCAATTTGAATATCCCCACTGGGGTCAAGTGTGACATCACCCCCATCATTAATACTGCCACTGCTGTTAATATTTTCTGTGGTAATCGCGGTGATTGCATTTAAGAAAATCTCACCACCACTGAGTCCAGAACTATTCAAATCACGGGTAGAAATTGCCCCGGTAGTCGCAATTAGGTTAATCCTTCCTCCGGTATCATTCGGGTTACTCGAATCCAAGTTAATTGTGGGCAGATTAATCTCAGTCGCTTCGATTATAATATCGCCGCCACGAGTTTGAATTGACCCAGAACCCAAAGCGGTGATGATTCCCGGACTATTTAAGGTAACATTACCTCCAGTTGTGGATAGGGTGGGATTGGAGAGGGAAACATTCCCACTCATCAGCAGGTTAATCTCACCTCCGCCAAGACTGGTAATCTCTGTTTGACCACCGGGATTGATAATATCGCCTGTACGAATGTCTTGGTTTGCTTGTAAGGTAATTGAGGTATTATCGGGTGTGGCAAGACTAAATCCTTGCGTGTCAATTGAACCTGAACCTGTGGGAGATTGTAATGTGAGTGGGGTATTAAACTGAATATCATCGGCTAAGGTAATCGCACCACTACTATTAGTGCGTCCAATCGTAATAGAGGTAAATCCAGGTTGCAATCCTGCCAACTCGGTTGCGGTTAAATCCAAAATACCGGGATTTCCACTATCAATACCTCCCAGTTGAATGTCTTGGCTGGGAGTGAAGGGTTGCATGATTAAGTTCCCTGTACCGGACACTGTTCCTGCAATATCAATTTCATCGCCAGTCAAAGTAAGATTGCCTGCCTTGCCCTCTACGTTACCACTCAAACTGCCATCATTGTTGAAGACAAAGGAATCGTCTAAGTTACCACCAATTAAGTTAGAAAAGTCGGTAAAATCGATATCATTGACGGTTCCTTGATTCGTATCCGTAATCGTCCAAGTGTTGGCGGTATTTGTGGCGATTAAGCTGCTATCGATGTTGCCATTTCCTGTAACTCCTTCCACATCTTCTGCCCCAAGTGCCGCTAAATCTACGGTTAAGGGAGTGGTTACGGCGGAGTAGTCTAGGGTATCTGTCCCGGCGTTTCCGGTAATCGTACCACTGATACTGGCATCGTCACTAAACACAAAGGTATCATCGGCACTGCCGCCAGTAAGATTACCGATATTTTCAAAGGTTAAGCTATTGATATTGCCTTGGTCAATACCTGTTATTTCCCAAGTTGTGTTTTGGTTAGCACCGACTAAGGTTGACCCGCCGATAATATTAATCGGATAGGATGTTGAATTACTATTTAAGGTAATTGTGCCTGTACTATTAGAATTGCCAAAATCAATCGTTGTGAACGTATCGGAGAGGGTTTGCAGTTCGTTACTGTTGAGAAAAACTGTAATTGGATCTCCCGTTCCGCCAATTTCTAACTCTAGGTTGGGGGTTAATGGCTTTAAATTGAGGTTCCCCGTACCTGTGATCGAATTGCCCGTGTCTAGATGAAGTTTATCGGCAGTTAAAGAAATAGTTCCACTATCAGATTCGATTGTCCCTTGCACCAAGATACCTGCATCATTGGTGCTAGTTCCTTGTAAAGTAATCGTACCATCTTGGGATGCGATCGCGTCTTCAATTGTGATCCCTTGTTGATTTGTACTCATCCCTTCTATGGTAATCGTGCCACCCTGGGATTCAATCTTACTGGCAACATTCACTCCGATATCAGCTATACTTGTTCCATTCAGATTAATCGTGCCACCTTCTGAAAGAATTGGACTCTGAATCCTCAAACCGTTAAACCCTTCACTAACACCTGTCACCCTAATATCTCCACCGCCAGAGTTGAGCATACCGTCAAATTCAACCCCTTCTGATTGATCACCTGTACCAATCAGGGTAATATTACCACCCTGAGAATCAATCTGCCCATTCCCCTCTATATTAATTCCCTCAAAATCTTTTTGATTAATATTTTGAATCGGATTACGACCTGTACCCTGAATGATAATTCCACCACCTTCAGATTGTATAGGTGCTTTAATTTCTACACCTCCACCATTAGTGCTTATCCCATTAAGATTAATAGCTCCACTACCGGAATTTAGTTCAGCCTTGATACTTATAGCGTTGATATTGTTAATATCATTATTATTCGCATTAATATTAATTTCTCCACCCGCTGTGTTAATCAGCGCATTGACTTCTACACTGCCAGAACCATTATTGTCACTATCAGCATTTAACACTAAATTAAGGCTATCTAAGGAAAAATTATTTTCGTCAATAACTGGGTTGTTTTGTGTAATAAAAATATTTTGATGTGCATTAAAAGTCAATGTCTTTCCTGTCCCTATTCCATCAAAGTTCAATGAAGCATTTAGGCGAATATCTCCTGTTTCAGAATTCCCCCCCCCCACTTGGGTTGATATCGTAACATTACCTGACTTGAGAGCCTCCACAATCAGGTCAACGCCAAGTTGAGCATTATCGTCTAAAGTATTAAAGGGAGTTGTATTGTTGATATTGTTATTTGTCTGACCAGTAACAATTTCTATATTATTTGGATCAATTAGCCAAGTTCCGCCCAAACCGGCATCAGCCGAGATATCGGGAAATGTCGTAATGTCGAGAACTCCCTGACTACTTGTTTCCACAAACCCACCATCACCGGAATCTTCGCCACCACGGGCGCTAATACTACCGTAAGCGCGAGTGATTTGATCTGCCCAAACAATAACCCGTCCCCCATTCCCATCAGTTAAAGCATCTGCATTAATGGTTGAATCTGCGCTAACAAACGTGATATCAGCATTGGGAATTGTGCCTTCACCTTGATAATCCCCACCAATTCTCACTGTACCGCCACCATTGATACCAGATGCGTCAAGATTGGCAGAAAGTAAGCCTACCTTTTTGCCAATAACATTGATTTCATTGCCAATTGAGGGTGAGGAGGAGGGCGCAACGGTTTCGTCAATAGTGGAAACATCGATTGTGCCAGAAATAATTGCGACTCCTGTTTCCTTTGGTAGGGTTATCAGAGAGTCAGCTAGTTGTACCTCTCCCGATGGCGTAACATCAACCCCCGTCTCGACTTTTTCTGCTGAACCTGTTAATAACTCTGCGACATCTAATGGACTAATTGGCAATAATATCCCGTCTTGATTCCGAGGCGCAGCAATCTCTAATGACAGTAACTGTCCCGACTGAGAAACCCTCACCCGATTTGACCCTTCAACCGCCGCAATCGTAATCTGTCCCCCAGGTGCAGTCAGTTCCCCGGTGTTAATCACGGTTCCCCCTAATAGGGTTAAACTCTGTCCTGGAGAAACGGCTAAATTTCCTGCATTGACAATTGTTCCCGATTGGGATAAGTCAAAGGCAAATTGATTGGGATTTCCGACTAACTGCTGATAATTATTGTCTCCAAATGCATTGAACCAAAGATTATCGTTAAAGCTAATCCCTGTGGCGGTTGTGGCGGTAAAATCAGCGGGAACATTTAATTGAGCATTGGTGCCAAACACAATTCCCGCTGGATTCATCAAATATAAATTTGGTGTTCCCCCCGTCACCTGAATCAACCCATTAATCAATGAGGGATTTTCGCCAACCACTCGCCCCAAAATATTCCTCAGATGCGGATTCGCCAAAAAATTAGCAATTTGTCCTGCATCTAAGCCAAATTCCTGAAAACTGTGGAAGAGATTCGCCTCATCTGCATCCAGACTCCCCCCGGAAATATCAAACTGATTGCCATTCGGTGTGACAATTGTCCCCGTACCGTCAGAGGCGGCGGTAATTGGTTCAGCGTTCGTAGTCGGCGCTGTCTTCGCCACCAAAATTAAACCCACAACTAGAAACAACCAGCTAAAGCACCATTGAGCAGATTTCATGGGAGTAAGAGTTAAGGAAGGATCTATCTCAATTTTTTCGCTTGTGCAAGTATTTTTTTCCTGGAAGTTATAAAATTATAGAAAACGATAGATAATTTAGACTTAGTTAATTTTAATTTACGTCTAAACGTTCCTTGGATAAGAGTGGTATCAGTTATGAATAGCAGAACTATTGGCGGGCATAAGTAATATCACTGACGTGCTATAGTGTCAAGTAAAATTTAAGGAGAGGGCGACCCAACCATCTGTAGGGGTGGGTTTTACCGAATCTGTGTCAACTTAAGGTGAAACTTTTTTTCCTGTAAGACTTTGAATTTCGTCGCCTTAATCTTAACCCCCCTTAATCCCCCGTGCCAAAAAAGCGAATGCGGAAGCTTTTTTTGCACAGGAGAAACTCGTTTGTGTAGCCTCAGTTTGAGCAGAGGGCGACCCGATCCAATTGAGTGGACGAGAGTTGTTAATTTATGCAAGCGGGTCGCCCCTACAGACGCATTACCAATGACCAATGACCAATGACAAATGACCAATGACGAATGACCAATGACAAATGACAAATGACCAATGACCAATGACGAATGACCAATGACCAATGACAAATGACCAATGACAAATGACCAATGACCAATGACAAATGACGAATGACCAATGACAAATGACAAAATCCTCTATTTTATAGCTGCGTCATTTCTCTTCTGGCTAGGAGGTTCTCATCCTTCCCCAGCAGAAATGATTGATCCAGCTATGTTATCCGGGGATATCCGTTTAAACCTAAAACGTGGGGTATGGAAAACCTGGGAAGGGGAACCCGTTTATCAGGATATTACCCTCGATTTAGTCTGTGATGCGAATAAGTGCGATCGCGAAGTGTGGGGATTTGCGCCAAAGTTCAATCAGGCGGATCATCAGGGAGTTCTCCAGAGGAGTCAACGGGGACGATTATGGAATCTGGATGTGCAGATGCAAATTAGTCCTGATCCTTGGCAATCCCTGGAAGGACAAGCAGAGTATGATATCCAAGTGCGGTTGCATGATCATAATCAACTAATTGGCACCTATTCTGGAACAGTAAATGACCAACCTGTCAAGGGAGAAGTCCAGGGAATTATTCGTCCCCATTGGTCAAAACCTGTGGCAAATCATCGTCCTCTGCGCCCCCAAGAACATCCTCGGTTAATTTTTCGCCAAGATCAACTTCCCCAATTGCGTCAACAGGCTAAAACGCCTAGGGGTGAGGCGATTCTGGCACAGTTGCAACGGAGTCTTGATCAACCTATCTATTATGATGGCTATGTGCCAACCGGGGGCTATCACGCGGCTGGTTACTGCTTCCTCTCCCTAATCCAGCAGGATCAAGCTGCAGCTGCAACCGCTTGGCAGATTACGGTTAATTCCATGAACCAACCTGGACCCCGTTTACTGGAACATTCTACAGTAGTCGCAGGCGTGGCGTTGGCGTATGATTTGTGTCACTCGGCTTGGGATGAGGAACAGGTACAACAGGTAGCCGATTGGTTAGCGACTCAAACCGCCCTGCTGGTGAAGGGAACGGCGGATGATGGCTGGAATCCTAACCCAGCAAGTAACTGGAATGCGAGGGCGCGAGGGGCGGCGGGGTTAGCGGCGTTGGCGCTACTGGAGGAGGGGGATGTAGAGACGTGGCGTTGGCTGAAAGTGGCGGAACGGAATATTAAACGCTATCTTACCATTGGCATTGGCGATCGCGGTTTTGGGTCTGAGGGGGATCATTATAGTACCGAACCTTGGTTTCTCACAGTAATGCCCTTTTTACAAGCCTATCAGACGGTGTTAGGGGAAGATTTGGTCACGCGATCGCACGCGGCTTGGTTTTTACCTCAGTATGTAACCCGAATGGTGGGTGAAGATGGGGAAGTGGCGATTCCCAGCTATGGGCGTCATCGCTTAAGCCCCACGGGTTCTATCTTTGCGGTGGGATTGGGGATAGTCCCGGAACGGCTGCTACCGGGGGTAATGTGGTTTTTTAACCGCCATTGGGGGAGGAATGGAGATAACAGTTTTGGCATTGACTTACCCCATGAAGCCGCGTATATTTTCGCCGGATATCCCCAAGACGTAACCCCCCAGAACCCTGCCAAGGTATGGGGGCGGGTATTGGTAGATGCCCAAAAAGGCTTCTTTACGTTCCGCAATCAATGGCGAGATGAAAATGATTTTGTTACCAGTATTTTTGTCAAGCGAGAGAAACCTAGAGGCGGACATTGGTCATTTCCCGATGCGGGAAGTTTCCGAATTTGGGGCTTAGGAGGGCGCTGGGCGACGGCGGGAATGGCATCTGATGGGAAACAGAGGGATGAAAATGTGATGTTGCTGCAGGAATTACAGGCAGGGAAGACGGCGAAACTGACGGGATTTCATGCAAGTGCCGATGGGTCGGGTATGGTTAGTTTACAACACAATAACTGGTTGCGATCGCTCGCAGTAGATTATAGTGGTGCATCCGGTGTACCGGGGTTGTTTGTCCTCGTGGATCAGGTGGTTGACGCCGCAGAACCCGATCAAACCTGGATCATGCATACCCAGGAAAACGTAACGATTCAGGGTCAACAGTTTACCCTGAAGTCAGAATCCGGGGCGACGATGCAAGGAACCTTTATTACACCCTCTGACGTGAACCTGGAATTTATCCCCAGTGAGACAGGGGGAAAGATTCAAGCCACAGGGCGCGATCGCTTTATTGTTGTCATGACGGTTCAATCCGTTACAGCGCCTGAGGTTGAGGTTTTAAGAACTGGATTAAATCCCCAAATTCAGGTGGAAAACCAGACTATTGAAATAATAGAGGATAAAATCGAATTGAAATCGCTAAAAGAGGGTGCTACCTAGCTGATTTTTTATCCGGATAGAGTTTATTCTATCTTGAATAAATTCAGCAGACTTGTTCCAGGAGTGTCTTTTAGGATTTACTGTTATGATGTCTGGCTTTTTAATGATTGCAATGTATGCACTGTTTTGGATGTGGTTCTTTGGTGGCTTTGCGCCAACGAAAAAACCTCCAGCGAAAAAGAAATCCCCAGAACAAGATTTGGCAGAAGCGCTGGGTAAATATTTGGCAACATTGAAAAAACCCGAAGATGCCAAATAAGGGCGGGTGTAGGGTAAGCTGTTTGGCATTTAAACCTTAATGTCAATAATGACGAAATCCTTGGTGTGCGTTAAGCGAAGCCATGCCGCAGGCTTTACATCTTGCTCGCTACTAATACCCAACCCAATTTAAATGCATGACAGCTTATAGGGTGTAGGGGCGCAAGGCTTGCGCCCAGAAAGGTTGGTGCTGGGGTACTTTTTCCTCCTACCCCTTCTGCCTTCTAGTTAATCCAGCCAAGAAAAGGCGTTGGCGGAGCCTGTTCGACAGAACGTATCGCGAAACCACCCCAACCCATTCTCCCCCAATTCTTACCAAAAATAACCGGGTTCGACAACGGTTTGCCGTTCTTTGGGGTCATAATTCAGGCAATACTCTTGGGCAATAGCGTCTAATTCCCGTAGGCGTTTTACCTCGGTTTCCCTAATTTCCGTATCCGTGGATAACAGGATAACTTGATGAGACGCCGTAGGAAAATACCGTTCCACTAAATTACTCCGGTGAGAGGAATCTAACCGTCCCAATGGTGTATCAATCGCCACCGGAAGATGACGCCCCGAAACACGGGCAAGTCCCCAAAGAAAGGAAATCGCTAACAGTTGTTTTTCCCCCGCCGATAGACGATGTTTGGGAATTGGTTGTCCTTCTGGATCATAGAGAGACAGGCTAAAGCTTTGGGTGTCAATGGCGACACGGTGAACTAAGTCGGATTTATGCAGCAGATAACGAAAGCATTCGGTAACTTCGATTTCCAGTTTATTCAGTTTTTTCAGAGTTAATTTCTCTCGAAAGAGTTCCAATGTGGCTTGAACCTTGGCAATGGAATTAATAATATGCTGATTATTTTTCAGTTTAATCGTTTCATCCGCATAAGTTTCTAACTCCTTTTTCGTTTCCCTAATTTGACGATCTATTTCATCACAGCGGCGAGAAGCATTTTCGTAAGCCGCTTTCACCTTGATCACTTTATTTTGGGCATCAGTAAATGCCTGTTTCAGGGCGTTGTAGGCTTCAGGAGATGCGGCGGTGGCAATTTGTCTTTCTAAAGCATCAATTTCAGTTTCTAGGGTTTGCAGGCGTTCTCGTTGGCTTTGGGCGTTGGTTTGGGCGGTTGAGAGTTCATAATTCAGCAGGGTTTCTAGGCGAGTGATAGCCGGTTCATCTGCTAATAACCACGGTTCCTCTTGGGCGGAAATTTCTTGATCCAGTTCTTGGTTGTCACTCTCTAGAAAGGATTGAATCTGATTTACTCGCTTGGGGGTTAAGGAGATTTTTTTGATATACTGAATTAAACGTGTATCCCGTTCTTTTAATACATCCCGGGTCAATTTAATTTGGTGTTGTTTTTTTTCCTGTTCGGCTTGGGCTTTCGCTTGTTCCAGAAACGGAGAAATTAGAGACAAGGGAAGCACACCCGCCGCCAAGTCTCGCATCTCTTGACGCACCTGATTAGCTTGTTCAATCAGCGTTTTCGATTGGACTTCCAGTTGACTGCGTTCGCTGGCAAGTTTACCGCCTTCGGAGATAAATTTATCCGAGGCTAGCTGTTGTTCTTTTGTGGCATAGTCCAGTTTAGATTTTAGGGCACTTTTGTCTTGTTTAGCTACCTCCAGTTTTTCTTTTTGTTGAATGAGTTTAGCTTCAATATTATCTAAGGTTTGCAGTTCTTTCTGATTGGCAATATCCCGGCGCTTACGACTAGCGAGAATATCTAAATCTGTGGATAGGCGTTCAGCAAGTTCTAACCCAAGCAGGGATTGAATCGCACTTACCACTAGCGGAGGTGGAGTTTCCAATTCAGCCAATTCTTTGACTTGTTCCCCATCAAAGAGAAAGAGATTAGAAATACCCAGAGGGAGAAGATTTTCGATATAGTCATCCCAGGTATTTGCCAGGGCTTTATCGGGCCACTCTTCATCGACTAAAATACCTAGCGTATCTTTCCCATCTTTGAGTTCTTTTGTCCAATAGCGGACAATTCTCAGAGTTCTAGGTTTATCCTCTTCTACGACTTCAAAGGCTAATTCGATACGAGTTTTGTCTGTGGGCGGAGTGTTCCGGTTAACGCATTGAGTGAGAAAGTCATTATAGCTTAAATTTCCCCTAGTGGAACATTGGGCGCGGGAACCGTAAAGGCTGAGGCGAATGGCGTCCATTAGAGTGGTTTTGCCACCCCCATTCATCCCGCCCAAGAGAATAATCGGATGGGTAGAATTGTTGGTTTCGGGACGGAGGTTAATCACCTGTCGCCCTTGATAGGGACCAAAGTTTTGCAGGGCGAGTTCCAGAAATATCATAGTTATTCGTCATTTGTCATTGGTCATTGGTCATTGGTCATTAGTCATACTCGCTTGTCGAGAAGCAACCTACATCATTTTTTATTACCCTAGATTCGCGTGTCTGCTGTGGGATTAGCTAGCATATAGGCTAGGATTTGTGGCATACCTACCTCTAGTGAGAATGCGGCTTGTTTAGATTCAATCACTGCAATCCACACCTGTTCCCCTAAAGCTAAGACATCAATTTCTCCCCTAACTTTAATGTCACCGTCATCAGCCGCAATTTCGACCGATTTTTCGGATTTTATATGGAATGGTGGCAAATAAAATCCCGCCAAATCTAGAAGAGGAGACAGGATGACCATTTTGACAGTGTTTTCTAGCAGAGGTGGATATTTGAGTAAATGAATATAGCTAGCTTTTACTCGGTCAAGGCGTTGCTTGTCTGAGTCGGTAATATCCGGTAAATCATCTTGCCATTCCCGGAAAAACTGATCATCTTCAATGAATGTAAGACCAAATTTAGTTTCCAGGTCATGTAAAGTAATCGTTCTTGCTAGAATTGTTTGCACCATAACCCACAATAGAATGTGAACACCGATTGTAGAGACGTTCATGCAACGCCTCTACAATGTTTTGGCTATCCGTCTGCTTCTTCAGTATCCTCGGAATCGGGTTCAGGGAATTTCAAACTCGCCCAAGATAACTGTTTAGGTTTCTCTTCCTTCGGCTTATCCCAAGCCTGTCTCAATTCATGAACTTCTGATAAATCATGTTTGATATCTTGAACCGTATTTTTCAGATGTCGCTGATAGTAGGCGTTGTCAATCGCGTCTTCTCTAGAACGGGAACTACTATTAAAGCATTTTTCTAGGGCTTCATAGATACCGCGTCGGGATTTAGTATGATATTGGCGTTCGGTGTCGAGGAGTTTTGCCATAAGTTCCAGGTGCATTTCATCCGCATCACAGATTTCTTCTAAGACTGTCCATTCATCACTCCCCAAAAGTTTGCGTTCGGCGCTAGGGCGGGAATCTTGGAATGGTTCGCCTGTGACTTCTTCATAGATGCGAGGTAAACTATCGTCAAATTCATGCTTTTCTTCTAACCAGATACGGCGAATTTCGCTAAGTTCTTCTGGAGTAATTAGAGTGATGTCGCGCATCTCTGGGGGCGCAGTATTCCGGACATGGGTTTGGGCTTCTAATACTCGTCTTAACCAATGTTCCCGCCAGTATTTTGTATAGGGACCATGAATCGGTTTAACGGAGATTTCACCATCAACATTGCGTTCAAAGAGTTCAACTCTACCGTAGATGCGGCGGAAGTCTCTCTTATCGTGATCGTCTTTAATATCCAAATCATTGCGAATATCCAGCAGAGGCTGCATCCACTCTTTCTCCTCATCATTTTGAATCATCGCCTCCATGGACTTATCTTTATTAACCATGGTGCAAACCCAACAGCCAAACCGAGAATCCCCACAACTAGGCGTTGAGGTATCAACAACTAAAGGGCATTCATTATCGGCTGTTGCGCCCTGATACATCGAGAATAAGTCTTTGTTAGTATTACCCCAAGGATTTTGCCACTGCATCAAATAAAGCCAAACTTCATCGTTGCGCCAATCTTCAATCGGAGAGTAAATTAGAGAGTTGGGTAAACTACCATTAGGGCTGAGGCGATCGCGAAGTCTACCCGCTTGATACTTTTCCATTGTGGCAGCACGTTTAGCACTTTCTGCTTTACGAGTACCCAACACCAGAATTGTTTCACCATTCATGCGAACAACTTCACGGATAAAATGGTTAGCCGGATGAATTTTCAGACGTTCGGTGCACCAACGAAATTGGTTGCGTGGTGCTGGATATCCTTTGCCAATTAAATTTACCCAAAATGTTTGTTCAGTTTTCGGATAGAGCAAATGGGGTTCTATCGGCATTTCTTGCTCTTTTGCTGCCTGCTTCATTCTTTCCAAGGATTTACGAACCCAGGTAGAGACAATCGGATTTTCTACCCGTGTGTCTGTTGTGATAACGTAAACCGTTTTTGTCCGTTTTTCCGCTGGCAACGCTGCGATCGCATTCCAGATTAACTGTAATACGGCTGTGCTATCTTTTCCGCCACTCCAGCCAATAACGAAGGGTATTTCATCTTGACAGTATAAATCTTGAATTTCTGCTGTTAGTTTCTGTATATCTTCCACTAACTCAGCCACCGTGCGTGGTGGGAAGAGAGACGTCTGATGGGCTTGTGTCATAGTTCAAAGTGCGTATTTTACCAGTTTCCTTTTCTAGCGAGTCATAATTATAATAGATTCATAATGTTTTACTGATTTTATTGGTTTATATGTCTGATTACAACCTCCCCCAGGAAGAATCCAATCAGCCGTTTGATCAAGTGCTTGAGCCGTACTTTGCCAAGTATCACCGTCAAAAGTGCTATCCTGGGTTGATTTTCCGGCAGGGCAAGCGTCAAATGATCCAGATTAACGTTCCTGCCGATGATTTGCCTACTCTGCTTCAAGCTAAGCCCTCCACCGATAACAATCCTGATTCGGGTAAAAATCGTCCAGAGGTAAAAGGACATACGGATGAAATCAAACACTATATTCTCAATCGTATTGGTAAAAACAAACCCTGGATTGTCGGCACCCTAACTGCCAATGTTGATCCAGAGAAGATTGAGGTAATCGAATTAGGAAGGGGAATTTGTCTAGTCATTATTCCTCGTGGTGTTAAGTTAGATGTTACGGATGGACAGCATCGTAAGCGTGCGATTCACGAACTCATAGAAAGTCCCGATGGCGAGTCAGTGGCTGATAATGATTTTCCCATAACGCTGGTTTTAGAGGGGAATTTTAGCCAGTGTCAAACTGATTTTAGAGATATGGCTCAAACTAAAGCATTGGATAAATCTCTACTTTTGTCCTTTGGTGAATTTGAAGGTACAGTTGGGATTACTAAAAATTTAATTGAGCAAGTTTCCATGTTTGAAGATAAGACAGAACGCATTAAAAATTCTCCATCTACAAAAAAGAAATTGATTTACACAACGAATTATATAGCTAAATTAGTAAGTTGTGCTTTTGTCAATGATCCAAATCATGCTCTAAAAGAACATGACGTTGAACAAGCCTCTGACGCCTTAGCGAGTTATCTAAATCAGTTTTTTTCAGAATGCAGTAAAACGCAATACATTTGTGAAAATAATGTTGATGACTTGACTGTTGAAGACATTGCTACATTCAAAGAAGACTGTATTTTAGGTAGGAGTGTTGGACTAGAAATTCTTGGACGCTTGCTCTACTTAGCATTAAACCGACGTATTTATACATTTGAAACAGAAAAAGTATTACAACTTGCCCAACTGGATTGGTCAACAGCCGGTGAACTTTGGCAGGGAAATATTATCAAAAAAGACCCCAATCCCAAAAATCCATCTAAACCTTACAAAATCTCAGCCAGTGCCAGCCCGATCAGAATAGCGGTTAATGTAGCTAAGGCAAAATTAGCTTGGATATAAATAGTGGCGATCATTTTGTTAACGGTAAACCCAAATACCCTTTCAAATAAGCCACCATCCGCCCTATACTGGTGCGCGATCGCGAAATCTGACCCTTGACCATAATTCGCCCCTCCCAATCGGGATTAGAACGCGACCAGTCAACCCGGCGCAATTCCTGCAACCGTTTCTCCCAACTCTGGGGATAAACCGATAGTAACACTGACCCTACCGCCCCCAATCCCAAAAGTGCGAGTCGCTGACGCGATAGCTTCGCTTCACGCATCACTATGAACATAATCCTGGCGCATCTCCCTGGCGCTTACACTTCGTTGTCTCACCGCCTCCCAATCTGGAACACAATAACTCACAGCTTGCCAATACCGGATTGCCAAATCAATCTGCTGTTCCAATTCAGCCGTTTGCCAATCCGCCAACAGCATAGACGTAGCATTATAGAGGGTATGCAGCGTAAATAGCTTCCCCGATCGCACGGGTAATGTCCGATGTTCCTTATCGATTAGGGTTCGGAACACATTAACATTTCTAATCACCGCTTTGACCACAGTTGCTTGGGGATGGCGATGATCATAGAGAATCGCCAGCGAAGCATCCGGATGAACCCCATAACGGTTGAGATCCAAAAACATCTGCTGGGAATAGCGCAACCCGATATCCAACACTAAAATAACCGCCACTGTTTCATACCCCAGCGCCGGATTTTGCTTCAGCGCCCACTCAAACGCCGCGCAGCGATGTTGTCCATCAGTAATCTGAAACCGCGCATCCATGGGAACTCGTAAGCGCCCCATTTTTCGCCCTTCTTTCTCGATACCAATCGGTTCAAAATTAATATCAGCATCAATCGCGGCGGTAATCGCGGAAACGGTATAATTATCAGGATTATTCAAGATATAGTTAGCAATATCTGGGACTCGTTTAGAATTTAGCGATCGCGCGACTCTCTGATCCGGCGGATTCTCTTCATCCTCCCTCCCAAACAGCTTAGGAATAAATCGTACTGGACACATCGACACATAATATTCCCGTCCCGCTTGAATCCCTCGAATGGCGGGTAAAACATACTCGAAGGAAGGAATTAGTCCTTGGTCATTTGTCATTTGTCATTTGTCATTTGTCCTTTGTCCTTTGTCATAGGTTTAGTAATAAAGTTGGGTTGATTTACATTGATTTACCGATTAGGAATTTTGATTTTGTAACTCATCGTGTTCCAGCCGTGCTAATGTTGTTGCTGCATCCGCTAACATTAAGGCAATATTCACACGCGCAACCTGATTTTTTGCAGCTTTCAACTCACCTGCGAGAAGTTGCACTCGTGTCCGATACGCCTCGATAGAATTCGGATCTAATACTTTTACTGGGTCACTCATTTTAATCACTCCAATTTTGGGTCAGTTATCGGTGACAAGTAAGAGGGGTGTCCGCCGTGATGGTTCCCCTTCTCCCTTGATGGGAGATGGGGTTAGGGGATGAGGGTGAAACAGTTTCCGGAGTGGGGGTACACTTCCCCTATGTTTACCAGTAGGGGTTTTCACCTTAAGTGACACGGATGCAGTTAAACCCACCCCGACAAGCCCTCACAGGTGACATCCCTATTATGGCACAATTTTAGTTTTTAAAAACCCATTTGACATAAAAATATTAAAACAGTTATTTTTAAAAACAGACTCAAATATTATAAAACCGATGAGTAGCCCCGACAAGCCCAAAGCAGACATCGCCAGCCAAATCCTGGAACAAGACAGCCAGGATCGACAGGCGCTAGCCCTGCTATTGGATCGCCATTTAGCCAGAAACGATCGCCTCCTGGTTCAGAAAACCCAGATGGGGAGTACCGAAGCCTTTATCGGGTCTGTCACCCTCGAATGGTTAGATAGCCGCGTCCGTTTCGCCTCCCAACTCCCCCTCTTCCGGCAAAAATTCGACCCCCAAACAGACAACGTCATCCGGGATGAAGAAACCGTCGATGAAATCCTGCAACGACCCCTCGACTGGTCACGTCAAGCCCCCCTGACCCAATACCTCGCCGCCCGCCAAGCCCATAAATTCCCCGCCGTTCTCGTCGTTCACAGCCCCACCTGGGTAGACAATCCCAAAGCCAAGGAATGGGATAAACAAGGACGCGCCCGCCAATCCGCCGCCGATTTCATTCCCCTCGACCAAAGCAAAACCGTGGGACTCTTAGATATCTCCCCTTCCGTGTCCATCTTCGCCCTGGATGGTCAACACCGACTCATGGGTGTTCAGGGACTAATGACTTTACTCAAAACCGGAAGACTGCAACGTTACAACAAAAACAAAAAACCCGTAGGCAGTGTAATTACCATAGACGACCTAATCGACGAATACCAACTTGACCCCGCCAACCTACAACGTCTCGCCCAGGAAAAAATCGGCATTGAATTCATCCCCGCCGTCGCCAAAGGCGAAACCAGAGAAGCCGCAAGGCGGCGCGTCCGGTCTATTTTCGTCCACGTCAACTTAATGGCATTACGCTTAAGTAAAGGACAACTGGCGCTATTAAATGAAAATGACGGCTTTTCCATCGTCGCCCGCAAAATCGCCGTCAACCATCCCTTATTAAAAGAAGTCCCCGGACGCAATCCCCGTGTTAATTGGGATAGCGCCACCGTCGCCGCAAAATCCACCGTATTAACCACCCTCCAGGCATTAAATGAAATGTCTCAACGGTATCTAGACCATCAATTCCCCCACTGGAAACCGCCGGAGAAAAAAGGGTTAATCCCGATGCGTCCCGATGATGAGGAATTAGCAGCCGGAATTGACAGCTTTAATCAATTTTTTGACCACCTAGCCAGCTTACCCAGTTATCAACGGTTAGAACAAGGGGAAGAAACCCCCCAGTTACGCCGCTTCAGCTTTGAGAAAAATGGCGGTGAAGGGAATATTCTCTTCCGTCCCGTTGGACAAATTGCCTTTACCCAAGCCTTAGGAATTGTGGTATTTCAGAAAAAGTTATCGTTAAAAACGGTATTTAAGAAACTCAGTAAATACGACGCCGCAGGGGGATTTAGCCAGATGGAGACGCCTCAATCGCTGTGGTATGGGGTGTTATTTGACCCAAATAAGAAGCGGATCATGGTATCGGGACGAGATTTAGCCGCCCGATTACTGATTTATATTATTGCGGGGACAGAGGATGGCATGGAAAAGGCAGAACTGCGGCGAGAATTAGCCGAAGCCAGAACGATTGAGGGGAAAGCCGTTGGGTTTAATGGTAAGTTTGTCAAGCCCAGAGACGTGGGACTTCCACCTGTGTTGTGAATGCTGATTTAAAGTTCGTAGTAAGCGCTTTAGCGCCCTTGGTACTTTTTCCTTCTACCCCATCTGCCATCTGCCTTGTCCCTACCAAAACGGGGGCAGTTAACCCGGATTTAGTATGACTTGCTCTCCGAACCCCATCTTCACAAAAGCTTCATCCAATTGCCAAGTCTTCATCAAATCTTCACAGCCGTTCACTCTGGGCGAGAGAATAATAAATAGTAAGTCTATTATTTTAACGTTTTTGGTTAGCCAAAGATGAAACACCCAACCATTTATCGCTTATCCATGGCAACAGTTGGTATGACTCTCAGCTTATTAGCGATGGGAGACGCTGACGCCTATACCTTTAGCCGCATCTTCGATGATAGTGGTCCCTATAACTTTGATTCTTATCCGTCTCCGTCTCCCGCCATTAACAATCAGGGGACTGTAGCATTTAAGGCTACATTGGACTTAGACCAATATCCTTTCCCTTCACAGCCTCGCGATTCGCTGTTTCGGGATGTCATCTTTACAGGAGACGGTCAATCACTTAAACGCATCACCCAGGGTATGGGGACTTTTGAGTTCAAGGATATAAACGACAGCAATACTGTAGCTTTCTCGACACAAACAAGTTCTCCTCGTGCCCCTGTATATGTTCTGTCAACTACCAACGGTGGCGTGTTGACTACCATTAGCGTAGATAACAGTACTGTTGGTCTCGGCGCAGACACTTTTGGTGATGTTGCTGTTAATAACGCGGGCAATGTTGTTTTCAGAGATATAAATGTTGTTTTCAGAGATATATTTTTTGACATAGTTACCAGTGATGGTGTAAACCGCACAACCATCGCTGACGACAGTGGTCTCTTTAGAAATTTTGGAGAGGGTCTTGCGATCAATAATCAAGGAACTGTTGCCTTTAAAGCGTTCTTATATGCTGGGGTCAGTGGTATCTTTACCGTTAATGGGGATTTGACTACCCCAATAGCTGACACTCATTTTGATCCATTTAGTAATTTCGGCACTCTTTCACTTAACGATGCGGATACTCTCGCTTTTGCGGCTTCCCTAGATAATGGAACTGAAGGTATTTTCACCAGCAACGGTGGTTCCTTCACCACCATCGCTGATACTAGCGGAGGATTTAGTTCCTTTTCTGGATTAGTGAATGCTGCCACTATCAACAATAATGGCACTGTAGCGTTTGGAGCTCAACTTGACACTGGAGAGTACGGAATTTTTACCGGATCTGACCCAGTTTCTGATAAAGTAATTACCATCGGTGATCCACTTTTTGGCTCTACCGTGACTAGCTTAGGATTCTCCAATCAAGGATTTAACGATGCAGGTCAAGTTGCATTTTTGGCGCAACTGGCTGATGGTTCTAGTGGTATTTTTCTGGCTGATCCAGATCCTAATGCTGTTGTCCTTGATTGGGGAGGAACCCTCACCCAGCCAATTCCGGCAACTCTAAAACCTATCGAAATCGATGATTTTTCCGGACAAGAAACCTTAATTGAGTACGATTCTGGTTGTAGTGATTCTAGTGGCTTTATGCCGCCACCGATTTGTATATCCGAAGGTGTTATTCATATCGGCTTTCTCGACGAGGCTATCTTGAATCCGGATATTCAAACAAATAACATCACCTCACCTGACATCAGATTGAATGGCTTGACTGGTTTCTCCGATGGTAAACTATCACTGATATTCCCAGAACCACAAAATCGCCTAGGATTTGGCTTTGCCCTAAATCCATATCCTGATTTTTGGGCTGGTACAACTACAACATTGGTGAAAAATGCTGTGAGTGTAAAGCTATTTGATGCTAGCGAGAACCTTCTAGGAACACTTTCGGGTGATGCCAAAGTCGATCCATTATTTCTGTTTCCAGATGAATTCTTTGGTATCGAAAGTACTGTGCCTTTTCTACGTGCTGAGATCAACTTTGAGCAAGGTTCAGATGTTGTTTTTGACAATCTGAGGTACGAATTTGTTACTCTTCCTGAACCAGCAACAGTTCCAGAACCAGCTACAGGACTAGGACTACTTGTGATTAGTACCATTGGTGCCGGTTCACTTCTAAGACATAAACAGAAGTAGACTCTAGCCAAGGATAAAATACCTTTAGTAATTTTGTGTAATGTGGAAATTTTGCCCGCTTGTACACCATAGACAGAGTATCGGTTTGCCGGGTGCGATCGCGCGATGAATTGTGATACAAGGCAGATCTATCGTTTCCCTACGGTGTGCGAGACTGTTAAATACCTACATATCCAATGTCAGGTCTGTCGGGGCAAGTCCTTGGACTCCCGTGAATGGGACAACCTATTACTTTTGTTGACCGCTCTGGTATCTCCATCTTCACAAAAGCTTCATCCAATTGCCAAATCTTCATCAAAACTTCACAGCCTTTTAACTCGGCTGGGAGAATAATAAAGAATAGGTAACTAGAACTCATCTAAATATTTCCAGCCTGTGTCAAACAGGCAACTTAACCGCAGGTATTGCCCCATCGCCTCCCCTAGCTAGACATGATCAATCTGTTGCTGCACCTAGGATAGGAAATCCTAAAAGCCGGGAAATACCCAGAAAATACAGAAGGTTTATCAGATACGAACTTTGTACTTTTCCAACTTCTACAGTTAATGTTTTGCTTTGAGGTATTCCGATGAAACACCCAACAATTTATCACTTATCCATGGCAACAGCAATGGGTATGACCCTCAGTTTATTAGCGACGGGAAACGCTAACGCCTATACCTTTAGTCGCATCTTTGATGATAGCGGTCCCTATAAGTGGATAGGAAATTCCGCAATAAATAATCAGGGAACTGTAGCATTTGAGGCTACATTGGACTTAGACCAATTGCCTCTGGCTCCACGGATTGACACTTACGTTGACCGGGATGTCATATTTACAGGCGATGGTCACTCCCTGACAATCACCGAGAGTATGGGGCGTTTTGATGTCAAAGATATAAACGATAGCAATACTGTCGCTTTTGTGGAACAAGTAAGTTCTCCTCGTGCTCCTGTATGGGTTCTCTCAACTAGCAATGGTAGCACCTCTACTCATATCGCCACCGATCCAACTTCCTATGGTTTATTCGATGACCTATTCGGAGGCGTCGCTATTAACAACGATGGCCGTGTCGCATTCAAAGAATTAACATTTAGTCATGGTGGAAATTTTAGCTTAGTAACCAGCGATGGTGGGAACCGTACAACTATTGCTGACGAAAATGTCTACTTTAAGTTTCTGTTTGATACATTTGACCTGAATAACCAGGGAACTGTAGCCTTTGGAGCGTCATTATTAGATGGTGGGGGCAGCGGTATCTTCACGAGTAATTCAATTACGCCCATAGCCGACACGAATGGTTCATTCAAATCCTTTGGCGCCCTTTCACTTAACGATGCCGATACTCTGGCTTTCTCGGCTTTCCTAGATGATGAAAGTTCAGGTATTTTCACCAGTAGTAACGGTTCCTTCACTACCATTGCCGATACTAGCGGAGCATTTAGTTCCTTTTCCAGTCCTGCTATTAACAATAATGGCGCTGTAGCGTTTAGATCTCGACTTGATACCGGAGAGGACGGGATTTTTACCGGCTCTGACCCCATTGCTGATAAGGTAATTGCTATTGGTGATCCACTCTTTGGCTCTACCATTACCAGTTTAGGTTTCTCCAATAAAGGATTTAATGATGCCGGTCAAATCGCATTCTCGGCACAACTGGCGGATGGTTCTACTGGTGTTTTCCGCGCTGATCCCGGAGACGATGGCGTTGTTCTTGACTGGGGAGGAACCGTTACTCAGCCGATTCCAGGAACGTTTAACCTGATCGGAATCGATGATTTTTCCGGACAGGAAACCTTGGTTGATTATCCTGATAGTATTCAGCCTTTTGGCGAGTACTATACCCTGATCCCTCATTTTATCATCGACGATGTTTTGCATCTCGGTCATCTCTACGACGGCGAGGCTGTTCTCAATACCAATAACGTTACCTCACCGAACATTACATTTGGGCTTGATGGTAAACAACTGTCGCTGATATTTCCCGAACTGCAAAATCGTTTGGGATTTGGCTTTGCTTTAAGTCAATACGAAGGTTTTCCTCTGGATATTCCTATTGATGAAGACTTTTTGGCAAATGCTGTTACCGTTAAATTATTTGATGATGCCTATAACCTTCTGGGAACGTTTTCCGGTGATGCTCAACCCGATCCTAAATTTTTGGGTGGTTTCTTTGGTATCGAAAGTACCACACCTTTTCTGCGTGCTGAGATAACCTTTAACGAGGGATACGAAGAATTTGCCTTTGATAATCTCAGATACGAATTGGTTACTCTTGAAGAACCTGCCACAGTTCCCGAACCGGCAACAGGATTAGGGCTACTGGTGATTAGTACCATTGGTGCAGGTTCAGTCCTAAAACACAAGCAGAAGTAGAATTTAGGCAAGGATAACGTGTGGAAATCTGGCTTGCTGGTATAGCATGGACAGGGTATCGGTTGGCGGGGTGCGATCGCGAGACTGGGGTATATTTCACATAAATACATATCCAATATAAGCCAATATAAGGTCTGTAGGGGCGAGTCGCTGCACTCTCGTTAATCGGAAACCGATTACTTTTATTGACTCGCCCTCCCTAATGCAAAAGGATGAAGGGCGGGTTTTGTTGATAGGTTATTGGTCTATACCAAAATTAAACGGCTAAACCCGCCCCTACATTTTACTCATCATTCATTACTTTTTAAGCAGCTTTGTTAATTTACCTAGTTTACCCATTCGACACCCAAAGAATTTAGCGATCGCGAAGTCTTTACTCACACTTTACAAAAGCCTTTCATATAGTCGTTTGATGCATTTTGTTAACCGATAAAGTCTCTTTCTGTCATCAGCAAATTCACGTAAAGCGATCGCGTAGTATAACTGAGACGATTATCCACCGTAAGCTGACTGTTCAAACCAACGAATCTTCTGGGTTTAGCCTCAAACGCGGAAAGAGTACTTTACCCTAAACATCGCTGATAATAATATTAATTCAGTTGGCTAGCACAAAAATGGACACTCTAACCCTGAACGTACCCCCCACCGTCGGCTTAACCGACGAGCAATTTTATCAACTTTGTGTGGCGAATGAACAATGGCGATTGGAACTCACCGCTGATGGAAAATTAATAATTATGCCCCCAACAGGTGGAGAAAGTGGCATTAGTAATGCAGGTTTGACGGCTAAAGTTTACAATTGGAACGAGCAAACCCGACTGGGAAAAGTTTTTGACTCTTCCACTGAATTTCGATTACCCAATAATGCCAAACGTTGTCCCGATGTATCCTGGGTAATTCTGGAACGATGGGAAGCATTATCCCCCGAACAACGGCGACGTTTTCCGCCCTTATGTCCAGATTTTGTGATTGAACTTCGTTCTGAAAGCGATTCGCTTAAAGGTTTGCGTGCAAAAATGTTAGAGTACCGGGAGAATGGCGCCCGTTTAGGTTGGCTGATTGATCCCCAAACTCCCCTAGTGGAAATTTATCGACCATTCGTTGATGTAGAACAAATCAATTTCTCTATTGATGCACCACCCACACTTTCAGGCGAAGATGTGTTACCGGGATTTGTCCTTGATTTAACGGTTATACTGAATCCTTAAATTTTTGATTCAATCCACTTTATAGCGTTTCTCATTTTTTATTTAGGCGCAAGGATGGTGCCCCTACAGCACCCTTTGTATGGGTTTACCTCACGCACTTAGCACTTAAAAACTGCTAGAGAAATCGGCTCAAATCAAACTCATCTTCAGTCACCTCTTGTTTAAACCGTTGTGCATTCAAAACTAACACTAATCGCTCTGAATAATCCACTGCCCCCCGTAACTCGTCTCGTAATATCTCCAACCCCCCATGGGCATATTCTTCAAAAATATGAATCCTTTCCTCCTCTGCTTTGGTGTCAAAGGTGGAGAGAATTTTGGCATCTTTGGTTTCGACAAGCGCCAAAAGTTTAATCAGGGCGTCATATCCCCTCGATACAAATATCTCTAACCCAATCGGTGCGGGTTCTTTCTTCGCAATCGTTCCCAGAGGCGATCGCTTCTTGCGCTTGACTCCCAACGCTGCCGCAAATGCGATAACGTCGGCATAAGTTTGAAAGGGTCCGGTTGTCTCGGCTGATGCAGTTAAGGCTTTGACTAAATCGGCTTGATCCTTGGCAATCCGGATGCGATTGACGCCCATTCCTGTGACATTCTCCTATTTTCGTCTTATGTCATTTGTCTTATGTCATTTGTCATTTGTCATTTGTCATTTGGTCGGGGCGGGTTTTGCAGCCAAGCTAGGGATAACAATCAATATTAGTCCCTAAACCCGCCCCTACAGACGATCCATGGCTCGTCTGGAACATGGCTCCCCCTGCTCCCCCTGCTCCCCCTGCTCCCCCTGCTCCCCCTGCTCCCCCTGCTCCCCCTGCTCCCCCTGCGAAAAGACGTAGCATGCTACGTCTCTACACGGCTCCCCACCCGACACCCTATCGAGTTTGCTGAATGTAGAGTAAAATACCCTGTGCGATCGCCTGGGCGATTTGGCGGCGAAATTCAGGTGTGGCAAGTCTTGGCGCATCCTCAGCCCCGGTGACAAACCCCACTTCCACTAATGCAGAAGGCATAGAGGTGCGTCGGATGACAAAAAATCTGCCTCGTTTCACGCCGCGATTCCGCATTCCGGTACTCTGTAAGAGACTATTTTGAATCGCTTCAGCTAATCCTCGTCCATTGCTGTAATAATAGGTTTCCACGCCATTTACATCGGGACGACTCAGGCTAATCGCATTGGCGTGGATACTGACAAATAGGTCAACATTGGTTTGTTCGGCGAGTTGAACTCGTCCTCTCAGGCTAATAAATCGGTCATCCGATCGCGTTAATATCGTTTGCACACCCTGCTGTTCTAAAATGGCTGCAACTTGGAGAGAAATGGGCAAAATTACGTTCTTCTCCTGCAAGCCACCAATCCCCACAGCGCCGGGATCTTTGCCCCCATGTCCCGGATCAAGCATCACCACGACACGAGTATTCCGAACGCCAGGAAAGACAGTTGGAGGCGGTGAACTCTCTGGCGGTAATCGTTCCGGTGGCGGTACGGGAAGCGAACCTGTTGGCGGTAACGAGACTCTCCTCTGTCGCAGGGATAGGGCTAACAATTGTTCACTGGGTTGATTGAGTTCGCCAATCTGAGTATTTCGATCCGGTTGCACCACAATCACTACAGTACGCGAATCAGGCTGGCGTAGTCTTACCTGAGATAACGGACTATTTACGCCTAACTGAGGTCCTTGAATTTGGTCAGCCAGTTGAGCATCTGGGATGGTAATTTGGAACTGATTGGCGTTAGCATTCCAGTTTCCCCGCGCCCGAATCCGTCGATCTGCCCGAATTAATAATTGCGTGCCATTTTGGACAATTTCCACCGATTCAATCGTGGCGAGACTTGTAGTCGCCGTGGGTTCTCTATCGGATCGTCGCGGCGATAACCCCTCAAGCTGGGACGCCGAAATTCCCCTGGGTAATAATACCAAACCACCAACAGAACTATAATTCATCTGCCAGTCGGGACTCTCGCGATTCACGTTTAAGGTGATGCGAGTTGGGGATGAGGAACCCGACGGTTGGGACAATTGAATTTGGTTGACCCCATAGCGATTCACCGACACCGTTTGATTCCGTAAATCTGGGGGTAGTGTAATTCCTTCTACATCAAACTCAATGGTTTCGCGATCGCGACTCCGTTGCACCTGAATCTCTTTGGCTTCCCCTTCATTGGTGCGAATGAAAAACCCATCCCGTGTCACCTGAATCGGATCAGCTTGCACAGTTGACTCCCTTGTCTCAGGAGAGGATTCCGGTGGCGTGGGACGAGGTGGGGTTTGGGGGGGAGGAGTTATTGGCGGTAGGGGACGAGGTGCAGGTGTGGTGATCCGCTGGGGAGTCGGAATTTGCACAAACCACTGTCTCGGTGACGCCCCACGAAACTGAATCTGTTGCGGGTCTATAGTATAACCCGGTGCAATTTCTACCACAATCCGCGTCGTCTGGCGGTCAAACTGTCCCACCCTAATTTCGCGAATTCCTCCCCCTACCGACTGGCTGACGCTGGGGCGTCCCAACGTCGTACCGGGTAAATCGATAACCAGGCGCAGGGGATTGGGAATCAGTTGGGCTTTGGGTTGAACACTACCGTCTGTGGTAAATTCCAGTTGATTTTGACTCGCATCAAATCGCCACTGCAGAAGTCTGGCGGCTTCTGCGGGTAATGAAACCAGAAACGTACTCCAGAAGCTAAGAAGTAGCAGTAGCCACTGAATTTTCCTCATTCCCCTACCCTCACGATTAATCGTTTAACTGCCAATTGCTTGCTCAATTTCAGCTTGGTCTAGTTTACGTCCAATTAACACTAACCGAGTTTGGCGAGATTCGCCGTTGTGCCACAGTCGATCATAGAATGAATCGAAGCGATTGCCGACTCCCTGCAAGACTAGCCGCATGGGTTTATTGGGTACAGACACAAACCCTTTGATCCGGTAAATCTCCTGCTGTTGCACCAGTTGTTGCAGTTTGGCGATTAGGGGTTTGGGTTCAAAGGCTTGATCGGATATAAATTGGACGGAATTAATCTCGTCATCATGGTCGTGGTCGTCTTCGGTATCATGATGGCTGGGACGATTGTCTAAGTTATCCTCAACGGCGGCGTTGAACCCCAGTAAGAGTTCAGGCTGAATCTGTCCCTGATCACAAGGGATAACCTTAACTCCCGTGGGTAATTGATCCTGTAACCAGTCTTTGATCCTCCTCAGTGTCGCCTCATCAACTAAATCTACCTTGGTGAGTAAGACTAAATCCGCACAAGCCAATTGATCTTCAAAGAGTTCCTCAATTGGGGTTTCATGGTCTAAATTCGGGTCAGCTTGACGTTGGGATTCTAGGGCGTTAAGGTCACTCACCAAGGTTCCTGCGGCTAACGCTTGACAATCTACCACTGTAATTACTCCATCCACAGTAGCACCGTTGCGAATGGGAGTCCAACGGAAGGCTTGAACTAAGGGTTTGGGTAACGCTAATCCAGAGGTTTCAATTAGCATACAATCGATGCGATCGCGCCGTTGCAAGAGTTGCTGCATGGTGGGGTAGAATTCTTCCTGAACGGTGCAGCACAAGCAACCATTGGTCAGTTCGACAATATTATCATTAGGATTGTCTTCCTCATCGCAAATTTGACAGGAACGCAATAACTCGCCATCAATACCCACTTCGCCAAACTCATTCACCAGAACGGCTATTTTACGTCCTTGGTTGTTTTGCAGTAAATGGCGCATCAATGTGGTTTTGCCAGAACCGAGAAAGCCAGTAATTACAGTTACGGGAATTTTATGCATGATTATTTAACCTCAGGATAGGGGTGGAATTCGTGCCAAAATGCCTTTTTTTAATGGTTCAGGTCGTTTTGACCAAGGCAATAAACCATCGGGTTTGCTATGGTACAGACTGGCACAGTCTAAGATAGCTGCTGCTGTTGCGGGTAATGTCTCTACATCTACGGGTAAATCCCCAAACAGATAAGTATGTTTAGAGGGTGCAGCTAAAGAAACCGCACAAGGGCGACTACAAGCACTCATACACTCAACAGGTTGAAGTTTAAATTCATCCCGGAGTGACCAGTTTTGGTGGAGTTCCTGCAATGGTTCTAGCAGTTTTTCGCCACCACTTTTACCAATACGCTTGCCATCTTGCCAAGTGCTGGCGCAGGTTGTACAAACAAATAGGGTATGTTGATGAGTCATTGTGTTTAATTACAGAATTGTTCTGGGGTGATGAAGCGCTAAAACCGTATCAGTTCTAGGGATTGTAGGATGGTTGTGTTGCTTGCCAGCCGTTTCTAAAGACAGTTTACTATCTGCTATTTCAACTCAATAGCAGCATTCTGAAATTAGAGAGAATGGCTAGTACCGCTAGGCAGAATTCAATAGTCAAACGTTATCAGGGGTTTGGCTAGTTTGAATAGTCAGTGAACCTGTGCCTGTATGGATTAGTGATTTTTACCTAGACGAATATCGTAATTTCTCTAGGATTTTCTTTAATCGTCTGAATTTTGGCAATAATGTTTGAACTCCCATCCGTACCTCGCAGATGAATCATCGAAAAGTTATCTGTCGGTGGGCATTCTGACTTAGAAACAAGGACTTGTTTCGTCACAGTTGCGGGACAGCGCCGGATTTACACCGAACTTTCCCCGTTACCTCCAATGGCTGCTCCCCATTAGAACCGACCGAGATTAATACTTTACCATGTCGGTTCGGCAAGGACTACCTTTTTTCACCCAAGGGCGTCATTTCCTGCTGACCCCAAAACCTGTGCCAAAACGATAAGCTGGTTTTATAGGGATGATTAGCTCAATCTATCAAACTAGGTATAATCACCCAATGTCGTGGGATTTTCACAGGGGAGAACATGATTAAATCCTGGATGGTAATTGGGACTGTAACCTTGCTAGTAGCGTTTGCGGGTAACTGGTTAACGTCCGATGATGTCCGATGGTTCAACCGCCTGCGCCGTCCCCGATGGTTAACGTTTGAGGCGGCGATTCCTTTTATCTGGACGGTGATTTTTATTTGTGGGGGATGGTCAGCTTATGTGGTATGGGAACGTAATCCTGGGAGTTCTCAAACGTGGCAGATTTTGGGGTTATATTTGCTATTGGAAATAGTAACAATTGCCTATACGCCAGTCATGTGCCGACTTCGCAGTCTCAAGGTGGGTACGATGATTGGGGGGACGGGGGCTATATTGAGTATTATTTTGGCACTTTTAGTTTATTCTATCTCAGTTTGGGCAGCGGTTTTGCTGTTGCCTTATATTATTTGGAGTCCGATTGGAACCTACACGACTTGGGCGATGATTCGACTGAATCCGGAAGCGGAATAGGTATGATCACTCCCAGATTTGAGTGTATTAGCCCAACCGATAAAACATCAATCAGAGGACGCCGTTTGTCGATTGAATAAAGGGCGACCCGACCTAATTGAGTGGATTAGTGTTATTAATTAGATGAAGCGGGTCGCCCATACAGAAAGTCGGAATTTTCATTACTTGTTAAAGGTTGAATACGTTGTTCGACATTTAAACCTTAATGTCAACAACGGCAAAATCGTTGTAATGTGAGCATCTTGCTCGCTAGCCATTCCCAATTTAAATGCGCTCTTGGTCAGCCATGCAGGTAATACCTAAAACCTAACATCTATCGCCACAACAGGACTTATGAATAAAGGGCGACCCGACCGAATTGAGTGGATTAGTGTTATTAATTAGATGAAGCGGGTCGCCCCTACAGAAAGTCGGAATCTTCATTACTTGTTAAAGGTTGAATACGTTGTTCGACATTTAAACCTTAATGTCAACAAGGTCAAAATCGTTGTAATGCGAGCATCTTGCTCGCTAGCCATTCCCAATTTAAATGCGTGACAGATTAGAGTGCGATCGCGTGCCGTGGCAAAGTCTGCTAACGTCTGAATAATAGGGGTCAGTCGTCGGTACTCAGGCTGAGATAGCTGAACCGTCACCGTTGCTGCTCCTATAATGGTGTAAGTGCCGAGAGAATTTCTTGATTACGTTTAGTGTGTACCCCAGGCATTAGCTGACTGGGCAAAACCTCTTCTGCTACGTTAACATTTTACAAAACTTTACTTATTTTGTTAAAATCTGTATACCTTAATACATCGCTCAACCTCAATTCCTGAACGGGTGTTCTAGTCCTAAGCCAATGAATTATTAATTAATTGCCAATAATCAATGAAAAATAACCCATTAAGTATTAGTGCGATCGCGATTCGCCGCCATATCGGTACCCTAGTCTTAACCCTAGCCGTTATTGTACTAGGTATATTTTTCATTCTCCAGATTCAGGTCGATTTATTACCCTCGATTACCTATCCCCGGATTGGCTTACGTTTAGGAGCGCCCGGTATCTCGCCAGAAGTGGCGGTTGAGGAAATTACTAAACCCTTGGAACAAGGATTAAGCGCGACGGAGGGCGTTGTCCAAGTCTTCTCCCAAACTCGTGAGGGACGAATTAGTTTAGACTTGTTTTTTCGACCGGGCGGTGATATTGATCAGGCGCTAAATGATGCAACAGCAGCGTATAATCGCGCTCAATCCAATTTACCCGATATTATCGAAGAACCGCGTTTATTTAAGTTCGATCCCTCTCAATTACCTGTTTATGAATTAGCATTGGAATCTTCATCCCTAAAGGATGTGGATTTGCGCGTATTTGCCGATGAAGAACTTAGCCGTGAACTGAGTGTTGTTCCTGGCGTCGCCTCGGTGGATGTCTCCGGTGGGGTAACGGAAGAGGTTCGGGTGTTGATTGATCCCACTCGTTTGCAGCGATTAGGATTAGGCTTAACCGATGTCCTAGATGCCCTAGATGAACGGAATCAAGATGTAGCCGGGGGACGACTACGGGGGGAAGAATCAGAACCCTTGACCCGAACGATGGGACGGTTTCAGGATGCGGAAGAATTGCGGGATTTGTCCTTCGAGATAAACGAGGCAGACGCCACAAATCCTTCGCGTCGAGTCTATTTGCGCGATTTTGCTGAGGTAATTGATGGGACAGAAGATAGACGGGTATTTGTCTTTCTGAATGGAGAACCAGCGGTTAAAGTTAGTATTCAGAAGCAACCGGATGCGAATACGATTGAAGTTGTCGATGGAGTTAAAAAACGCATTGAACAGCTAAAGCAATCCGGTTTAATTACAAACGACATTGAATTAGTGGCGACATTGGATGAATCTATTTTCATCCAAGATTCTATTGCCAATGTGACCAGTGCTGGGTTAGTCGGAGCAACATTAGCCGCGTTTGCGGTGCTGTTATTTTTAGGTTCATTGCGACAAACCTTAATTATTGTCATCGCCATTCCCCTCGCTACTCTAGCCGCTGTGATTTTAATGCAGTTATTTGGCTTATCCCTGAATGTGTTTAGTTTAGGTGGATTAGCGTTAGGCGTGGGGATTGTTGTGGATAATGCGATCGTGATGCTAGAAACCATCGCGGCGGGTGTGTCTGATAATCCAAGTGCAGGAACGGATTTAACTGATAAGGTTGCGGACAAAACCGATAACTTCACTCAACCCACCTCGGCTCAATCCATCATTTCCCAAGCCGAACAATGTTCCCAAGAGGTAGAATCAGCGCTGATAGCCTCCACCAGTACAAACTTAGTCGCTGTCCTCCCTTTTTTACTCATTGGTGGCTTTTTCTCCCTTCTGTTTAGTGAATTAATTTTAACCATTAGCTTTGCTGTCGCCGCCTCGTTAGTGGTGGCGTTGACAGTTGTACCCATGCTTTCCTCTCGCCTATTGGCAATCCCTTGGTCAAGTGGCGTAAACCGATTTTGGCTATTGCAAGCTTTTAATCGTCGCTTTGAAGCCGCAACCTTGGGTTATCAACGTTTCCTAGGGCGGGTGCTGCGGTATCGGCTTTTAGTTATCGCCCTGGCTGTGTTAATTCTCGGCGGTGGAAGTTTAGCCTTAGCTAGTCAAATTCCCCAAGAAATTCTACCCCGAATTGATACCGGACAAGCCCGGATGTTTGCCCAATTTCCACCAGGAACTACTCTAGAACAAAATCGCCAAGTGATGATGGCGGTGGATGATATTCTCTTGGCGCAGCCGGAAACTGAGTATGCGTTTACCACATCCGGCGGGTTTTTGTTTGGGGGAAATACCTCAGAAAACTTGTTACGAGGGACAAGTACAATTGCGCTGAAATCGGATAGTAATGTCGAGACATTTATTGGACAAGTTAATCAGGAATTGCAGACGTTAAATTTAGTCCAAACTCGTCTACGTTTGAGTCCCGGTGAAGTACGAGGAATTATTTTAAGTAATTCACCCGTTCGGGGGGCGGATTTAGATATTGGCTTACAAGGAACAAATACACAGCAGTTAGAAGCCGCAGGGCGTCAAGTGTTAAAAGCGTTAGATGAACGCGCAACCTTAGCCCAATTTCGCCCGGATGCAGATGATCGCCAACCCGAAATTCAGATTCGTCCCGACTGGGAACGAGTCGCCCAATTGGGGTTAACGGCACAGGAAATTGGGGATACGATTCAAACCGCGATCGCGGGTTCGGTATCGACTCAGTTACAACGGGGTGATCGCTTGGTGGATGTGCGGGTACAGCTTGCTGAAGCGGCGATTCAGCGCGTGTCTCAGATTAAAGACTTACCCCTATTTACCAATAATAATCGCCAAATAAAATTGGGTGATGTCGCCGCAATTGATCAAGGACAAGCGCCGGGTGAAATTCAGCGGATTAATCAGCGCCAAGTGTTCTTAATAGCGGGGACATTAAATGAGGGTGCAACCTTGAGTGAGGCGTTAGCGGAAACCAATGCGGTGTTAGCTGAATTAGATTTACCGGAGGGGGTTTCTATTTTACCCAGTTCCGCCAGTGAAACCAATCAGCAACTCCAAAATTCTCTGAAGATACTGGGAGGATTAGCCGCGTTTATGGTGTTTGTGGTGATGGCGGTCCAGTATAATTCCCTAATTGACCCCTTGGTGATTATGCTCACCGTACCCCTCGCCTTAGCCGGAGGAATTTTGGGACTGTATATCACCCAAACCGCCATGGGTGCAACGGTTCTGGTGGGGGCGGTACTGCTGGTAGGGATTGTGGTGAATAACGCGATTGTGATGGTGGAGTTTGCCAATCAAATTTATTACCGGGAAAAGGTTGACCGCAAAACCGCGATTTTGCAAGCCGCACCCCAACGTTTACGACCGATTTTGATGACCACAATTACCACGGTTTTAGGCTTGTTTCCTTTAGCCTTGGGAATTGGCAAAGGGTCAGAGTTTTTACAACCCTTAGGTGTAGTTGTGTTTTCCGGATTATCTCTAGCAACGGGATTGACCCTATTTATTATTCCCTGTTTTTATACGTTGCTCCATGATAGTTTTGGTGATAAGAATAGGAAAAAGGGAACCAGGCTAAGAACAGGGAAAAAGACAAAGGAAACAGAAAACCGGGATAAGACTAGAGCATCAGTTTAGTATAGCAACCGCCATAGCTGTTAGGACACATCATTTATGTAGAGACGTTGCATGCAACGTCTGGAACAATGGTGACGAAAGTCCTAATCGATGTGTCTACTGCTATAATACGCATTAAAGTAACCACGTTTTATTGGCAAAATCAGCCGGCTTTTCGCTATCCTTTTGAATCGGTCGTCCTAGAGGGCGGGCAGGAGATCTGGCGGGAGGGCGTTTGGTTTCTACTGGTTGCGTGGTTTCTATGGGTCGCTTTTGAGTGGCTTTAAGCGATTCATTCTCTTGTTTAAGCGTCTCCATTTCCTGCATCAATTTATCATTGGCTTGGGCGAGTTGAACAGCGGCTTTTTTGGCGTCCTCAAATTCACTCTTTAAATGGTCAAGTTTCTTCAACTCACTTTGTAATTGTTCGACGGTTCCTTGCTGCTGCTGCAATTGGGTTTCTAAATCGGTAATTTGCTCATTTAACCCTTGTTCTCGTTGCTCAGCTTGGGCTAAACTATCTTGGAAATTAACCACAGTGGTTTCTTGTTGTTGGGCTTCTTCGAGTGCCTGTCTCAATTCCGCAACCGTGGCTTCAAGGTCAGCTTTGGTGGGAGTTGAAGATTTACTTGTACTGGTTGTCCGGCGGGTTGCCATGGTTGATTCGTCCTCGGTTTCTGTATTCGGTTCGTTAGTATCTTCAATAGGTTGCTGATTGGAAGATGGCGATTTTTCCACCTCTTCCCGCAGCAAATCAGTTAACTTTTTTTTTGTCATTAGCACCCCCAATGATGGTGTAGTTCATCCGCCACCCGGCGATAATCAGCTTGGGCTTCACGGGCATTTTCTCCGCGCAATTGAGTAATCGGTATCCCCTGCAATGCGGCGCGTTCGTGGGCTTTGTATGTCCGAATAAAGGTTCGGAATGCGGGAACACCGAGTTCCCGGAGTATAAACTACCCAGACCTGCTAAGAGCTGAGGTCTGGGTTTTTAGTAGCCCGCTCAGTCATCGAACAAGCTAAGACTTCGGCGTGAGCGCTCAGTCGAACGCTGAACATACTTAATAGTTCGGCTTAGCTTGCACGATAACC
>NZ_JAVKBY010000270.1:0-10080 GCF_040222985.1 Coleofasciculus sp. F4-SAH-05 | reverse complement strand
CTCTGGAGTTATCTAAATTAGGCTCAATACTTGGTAGTTTTCTACGGGTGTTTGGTTTAAGTATTGCCGCAAGGATAGATAATTGTAAGGTGTGTCGCGGAACTAAGAATCCCCGCACTTATAGGGCGGGGAGTGTCAAAGCATTCGATGTGTTTCATTAGCACCAGAATCTCTTGATTATAGTTATCACCCTGGTTTTTCTGTTTCTGTTCCAGTTGGGATTTCAACTGCCAAGCCCAAGACCAGATCACAACCGCGATTGACAGTAACAAACCCAGCCAGTCGGCATTCTCTTGCAGAAAGGATGGCTTCTCTCGATCGTAGTAAGCTTGGGCACCGGGGTGGATGGGTAAAATCGTCCCCACCAACACGCTAGGGGGACTGATGTAGGATGCCTCCGGGATCAGAGCCGCTAAATCCCGGCGGCGCTCGTACAAAATGCTGGTAATCTCTTGGATCAGCTTGTAATCAACCTTCTGATGAGCTAACAGTATCCTGGCAGTCCAATCCGTTTTCCCTTGAGATCGGAGACTTGATTGATGCCAGAGTTGGCTTGGACAACCAACTGAAACATATCAGGGAATAATTTAGACACAATCCGCGCCGAGGGTAGGGCAGGGATATCCGCCTGGGCTGTCGCCAGTTGCACTTTCTTCTCTTCTAGCAGTATTATATTTGCCTTTGAACCTTTGGTTTCCAGGACTTTGATCTGAATTTTCGGGTTATATTTAGCAACGACTTGTGCCATTGCCTGACTGAAAATATAACTTTCCCCTTGTTTCGACCCAGCGGCTATGGTGAGGTGATGCACTCGGTTACGCTTAATCACCACGTATCCGGTTAAACTCACCATTAAGCCTAAGCTGAAGAGAATTAGGAAAATTTTCCAACTTAACCGAATTGGATACCGATAGGACATAGCTAGCAGTCCTTGAGGTTGATAGATGTTCTGCTGACACGGTTCCCTGTCTCTGCTTGCAAATGTATAGCAGCTACCTTGGCAGGTTAGGACATTCTTTACGGTTCTCTGTTCCTGCTTGGGATGACCTAATGTCCTAACATATCCCCGTAGTGCGATATAACAGGGAAATGGAAAATATATAACCTACAGTAGATTCCTGAGGTTAACGATAGGTTAATAGGTTAACCGGGCAAATCTGATAAGCTACCGATATTTTTTAAGGCGGCATCCCGACACATCCGTTTAATTAAACCCGTGAGAACTTTTCCTGGACCAATTTCTACCACTTTCTCAATCCCTTCCTCTGACAGGTGTAATGAAATTTCTCGCCAGCGCACACTTCCCGTCATTTGACGTTGGAGACGTTCCTTGAGGACAGCCGCTTCTGTGGTAGGTATAGGTTCTGCATTGGATAACACTGGAATCTTCGCGTCACTAAAGGGAACAGACTCTAACACCCCTTGAAACTCCGTCGCGGCTGATGCCATGAACGGTGAGTGAAATGCCCCAGATACATTTAACCGTACTACTCGCTTGGCTTTCACTTGATTGAGTAATGCTTCTACGGCATCGGGGGTTCCAGAAATCACGACTTGGGTTGGACTATTATCATTGGCTAAGACTACATCCTCATGCTCCTGGATGTATTGGTCAAGCTGCTGTTGATTAAATCCAATTAAAGCCGCCATCATGCCACCTGAGGCACTATCCATTAGTTCAGCACGACGTTTGACCAAATTTAACCCCGCCTCAAAGTCGAAGACACCCGCCACGTAGAGTGCTACATATTCGCCCAAACTATGACCCGCGACGAGGTGCGGTTGATGTCCTTGTTCCTGGATAATATCGGCTAGGATGCTTTCGATGACATAGAGACAGGGTTGAGTATAGAGAGTGCGAGACAGTTTCTCTTCAGAACTCTGGCACAGTTCTAGCACGTCCCAGCCTAAGATTTCCTGGGCTTGGGCAAATTTGGCTTGAGCCAGGGGTAAATCGGCTAAGTCGGTTCCCATCCCGACAGATTGAGAACCCTGTCCAGGAAACACCCATGCAGTTTTAGTCATTTTGTTATTCCTTGATGTTGGTCAGGGTATTCATTATCTCAGGAGAAATGCACGGAATGGTTATCTCATTGACGCTTAACTCAAAGTTGTCCCACTGTCAATGCTTAATCGGAAATCAGTGCAGACAACTTAACCAGGACTTACGCAGCTACACCACATATCGTGGCAAAGGTGCGTTACGCTACGCTAACACACCCTACACATAGAGGCTTTCCGTAAGTCCTATTAACGACGAATAATCTGTACCAAAGTCATCCACACATAATCCAAGTTATCTATTAAGGCTTCCATGAACAACTTATCATTTTTGCTCTCAACGATAAGTAAGTTACTCACCCCTCACTCCTTTGCCATGTTCTATAGCATATTTTAGTGTTTCTAGATCACGATTAATTCCTATAATTGAATTACTGCGAGGCTTTCTGGCAATTTCAAAATAGACACCAAGATCTGGATATTTACTTACTCCTGTCTCTGTAAAAGCTTTAATCATCTCTAAACTGTGCGATAATAGTTATCGATTTAGGACAATTATTCAATAAAATTGCTTCCAGCAAAGCCGTCTTGCCAGCATGGTTTTGACCCCCAATTAAATTAACTCTCTTAAATCCAGAAATTTTTGTTGCTTCAAAGCATCTAAAATTAGTGATTTCAATGTCTTTTAACATCAGCCAGTAATCCACCTTTTGACGTTTGGATGGTTTGGAGGAGTTCATTGGAGATGATCAGCCTCATGGTTATCTTAACTGATCTGTGCTTCTAGATTTAGGATAAGCGATCGCGCTATTGGTGGGTATATAAACTTATATCGAATGGTATGCTTCTCGTATTCTGGTGGGCAATGCCCACCCTACGGTATATCAAGGGTTTCGGTGATACCAAAATGCACGCTTTTCAGTGCGATTAAACCTATATCGTTTGGCGCTCTTGGTGGATGGGTAGATCACCATCTGAGGGCGCACACCGAATCCGTTTCATCTCATTGAGGCTCAACCCGCAGTTTTCCCGCCGTCAACGCATCTAAGGGCGCTTGAAATAAATACCCTTGAGCATAGTCACAATCCAGCAGCCGCAGTTGAGTCAATTGCTCTTTTGTTTCTACGCCTTCGGCAATCACTTCCATTCCTAGGCTATCTGCCAACATGATAATTGTGCGGACAATTTGCAAGGGTAATCCTTTGGTGCGATTGCTCATGCCTGCTTCACAATGCCCTTGTTCCTCGATGCCAATATTACTAATCAAAGACTGATCAATCTTAATCGTATCAATCGGAAATCGATGCAAATAACTTAACGACGAATAACCTGTACCAAAATCATCAATACATAACCCAATTTGGCGATCGCGTAATTCTTTGAGCCGTTCTTCCGCTATCTCGGGGTCTGCCAGTAAACAGCTTTCAGTAATTTCCAACTTTAAATGACTCGAATGCAGATGGGTCTCGTGCAGAATTTTGTCTAGGTGTTCTAGGAGTTCGGGTTGTAAAAACTGTTTGCTGGAAAGATTGACATAAATCGTCAACTGATGAGCCAGTTCTTGATTAAGTTCACTGTCCTGAACCGTATCATGCCAAAGTTCTAACTGACGACAGGCTTGGCGCAACATCCACCACCCCATGGGAATAATTAATCCGGTTTCCTCTGCCATGGGGATAAACTCACCGGGATACACTAATCCTCTGGTAGGATGATGCCAACGCAATAGTGCCTCAAACCCAGCAATCTGATGGGTTGAGAGGGAGACTATCGGCTGATAGTAAATCTCAAATTCCTGGTTTTCCACCGCCCGCCGCAATTCGGTTTCCAACTGCAAGACGCTGAGGGCATTTTGGTGCATCGTCAGGTCAAATATCTCATAGCGGGAGCGTCCTAATGCTTTTGCCCGGTAGAGGGCGGTATCGGCATCCCGCAACAGATCTTCAGGACAATCATAGTTGATGATATCCCCCTCCTGTCGGATCTCCCGACTTAAAACGATCCCGACACTCGCCCCGGTAAAGACTTCATGTCCATCTAAATTAAATGGGGCGGCTAATTCTTGCTGAATCCGTTCCGCCACGCGGGTTGCATGGTGAATATCTTCAATATCCTCCAGCATGATGGTAAACTCATCCCCACCCAATCGCGCCACTGTATCCTCTGTCCGCAAACAGGATTCTAAGCGACGGGCAATGCCAATCAGCAGTTGATCCCCAAGAAGGTGCCCTAAACTATCATTGACCACTTTGAAACGATCTAAATCCAAAAACAGTAGGGCAAAGCGATAGGTGTGATGGCGTTTGGCTCGCTCTACGGTATGAGTTAAGCGATCCATAAATAACGCCCGATTGGGCAATCCGGTCAAGGTATCGTAAAACGCCCGGGTTTGCAGTTGGTCTTTTGCCAATTTATGTTCGGTGATATCTTCTACCGTACCTTCGTAATACAGCAATTCCCCGGTCGTCATATCCCGAACAGCACGGGCATTTTCGGCAATCCAAATCACGCTGCCATCTTTGCGATAGACTTGGGACTCAAAATCAGCTACCGCATCATTTTCTTGCAACAGCCGACTAAACTCCGCCCGTCGCTGGGGATCAACATAAAGCTGATGTTCGATATCTGTCAGTCGCACCATCAATTCATCGGCAGAGGAGTAGCCGTATAAACGGGCAAGGGCAGGATTGGCGCTAATATAATGCCCATCAGCCGTGGATTGGAAAATCCCTTCCAAGGCATTCTCAAAAATACTGCGATATTTGGCTTCTGCTTGTTTTAATGCCTGTTCTGCCTGTTTCCGTTCCGTAATATCCCGTGCCACCCAAACCACGGAGTCTTCCAAGGTGGGGGAAATCGTCGCCGCAAACCAAACCTCGCGATCGCGCACGGGTAAACTATACTCAATATTCAAACGCGAAGACGTGGCGATTGCTTCCTGGATATAGGTCAAGAACTGATTGGCTTGAGTTGTACCAAAGACTTGATCCAGGGTTTTGCCCACAAAGTCTTTGGCATTTTTCGGCAACAACATGGGGTCAGGATTCGTCGGGGCAATTTTCAGGAAACGTCCTGTTTCATCTAAAACAAAGATAGAATCCGTCATCGCCGCCAATAATGCCCGCAACTCCGCCTCAGAGGAACGCAACGCCACTTCCGCCTGTTTGCGCTCAATCGCTACTCCTAATTGGGCGGCTACCGTAGAAATCAAGTTAACCAAACGCCGATCTGTTTGCCGGGATTCAAACCGGAAAAACGTTAATACT
Organism: Coleofasciculus sp. F4-SAH-05; assembly: GCF_040222985.1. Classification (NCBI taxonomy): domain Bacteria; kingdom Bacillati; phylum Cyanobacteriota; class Cyanophyceae; order Coleofasciculales; family Coleofasciculaceae; genus Coleofasciculus; species Coleofasciculus sp. F4-SAH-05. Next base: position 4,813 of record NZ_JAVKBY010000270.1, on the reverse strand, counting down.
GCCAGCACCTGGTTATGAGCGATAATCGGTACAGCAAAGCCCGCTTTCAGACCACAAGCCTTTGCTATAGAGGAACGCACGAAGGAGGAATGAGGCGCACGGGACACATCGGGAATCCATTCTGGGCGACGGGATGCCCACACTCGTCCGGGTAGTCCACAGCCTAAGGCAAAGGTAAAGGCGGGACTGTAATGGCAAAAGTCTTGCCGGGTGGACGCCTCAGACGCTAAGACAGGGGGATAGGGAGAGGCTGCGCCTTTATCGGTGTGAGTAGATGTCCGATCATGTCCGCTTAAACTGTTATCATTTGCTTTTACCGTGACACCTTGCTCCTTACCGTCTGCCTTCAAGGGCTGTTCCTCTACTCTGCGCCAAATTGTGGAACATTCTAAGACCTTCCCATTAGCACGTTTGACCCAAGCTTCGCCCAAATCCCAATGGGTGGCTTGTCCCACTTTGCTCAAGGTGACATACAAGGCTGACTGAAAATCTGGGGCTTCACCAATCGCCTGGGTCATGGTTTGCAAGAGTTCTAGGGCATCGGTTGCCCATTTCCGTTCGGTAATATCGGTAATAAAGCCCTCTAAAGCCTGTAATTCTCCGTGGCGAGAAAAAATGCCGCACCCTTGTTCCCAAACCCATTTCTGAATCCCTGTGGCTGTAGTAATCCGATATTCGAGTTGATAGGGTCGTTTTTCAGTAACGGCGGCTTGCACATCCTGCTTCACCCGTTTTCGGTCTTCTGGATGAATCACGTCACTGAACACTAATGCCCGATTTTCCACCAAATCACGGGGATTGTAGTGTAGCAGATTAAAACAGCCCTCACTGACAAACTCCATTGTCCATTGACTATCCGCCCGACACCGATACGCCATTCCGGGCAGATTGCCCATCAGTGTGGCTAGGGTGCGCTGACTTTCTTGCCAAGCCCCTTCCGCTTGCTTGTAATTGCTGATATCAAAGGCACTTAAAAGGATGGCAGGTTTTCCTTGAAACTCAATAATCCGGGTACTCGTATCCAGCCAGCGCCTATCTCCGGTTTTGGTGAGGATTTGCACTTCATCGCGACGTTTTGCGCCTCTGTGCGCCGTTTCACTCCGGGATGGTTTGGGCATGAAGGCGTGGCTACTCGGATGCAGCAAGTCCCATAAATCCATGGTTAACAATTCCGATTGGCTGTATCCGGTAATTTCACAGACGGTGGAATTGACATAAATTAACTGATTGCTTTGATAGATTAAGACAGCAGCGGGAATGGTTTCGGCTAAGGTACAAAATTTGACCTCCTGTTCACACACGGCATTCGCAATTAACTGGCGACGTGTTGGTTGGGATGATGGGGCTGTTTCCTGAGGTGATGGGGGTAAGGATTGGAGGGATTCGTGGTGATGCGAGTCGTCCGTAATCGGCTGGAAAATGGCAAGAAAGGCGGATTCCCGCTTAAAGGTTAACCGTTGCAGAGAAACCAGACTCCAAATCGGCTTACCCTGGCAACTGGGCATTTTGATCGCGTAATCCCGCAAATAGCCTTGGCTAACTAAACCCTGTAATATGAGCTGTCGTTGGGCGGAATCGTGATAGAACGATAGAGTTTGGCGATCGCAAACGGGTTGATTGACTCTAGAACGCTTCTGTTGCCTGGGATCAAAGGTTGAGTTGTAATGCTCGTTAGCATACAGAATAACACCATCCTTTAATCGAGCAATAACCAAGGGTAGGGGAATGGATTGCACTAGCGTTTGCCCCAATACGGTGTCACTGTCTCCTCGCCTGGTGGATTGGGGATGGGTGGGGATACTGAGAAGTTCCAGTACGGTTGTCTTTAGTTCCGGTTGTGTATCTTTTTCCAATAAATGGCTGTAGCTTACTTCTAAATGTTTCACGGCGGCATAAAACTCCAACGTATTGTGCGGGGAAAGTCCCTCAGACTAAATTCGGGTTAATTCCTCATTGGTAGGGACAAAGCAGATGGCAGAAGGAATAGAAGGAAAAAAGTACCCCCGTTTGGGATAACTTCCTCGGATTGGGTATCACGCCAGACGCGATGCGAGAAGCGTCTTGAGTTCAACCCTAACTCCCGGAATCGTCCTGGCTTCCCAGCGTGAATATCTGGTCCCCTTATCCGTAAGTTCCCACCCACTCACGTTCAATCGACAGGAATTCTTTTCCGGTCATAAGCGAGAGGAATGCTAGCGTTTAGTTCGGTGGGTTGAAGCTTAAGGTGGGAAGAAAACGGCAGGTGCAATATTTTAAACGCAACTCCTAATCAGGTGTCGCTGAACCTGGTTTACCTCGCCCAAGCCAATAATCGGGTTGATGATAGATGCACCCTAATATCTCACCCCCCCCAACCTTGTCAACTTAGATAAGGGAATATTGGGTTATAGTGAGGTAAATAATAAGATTAGACTAAGGTTAAGAATAAGAAACTGTTAGCTATGCTACAGTACGATATTAAATTTTTATTTTCCCTAACAATTTGGATCTCAGATGTCAAAGGATTCGTTTGTCATCCCGCCTAAGTTAACCCCGTACCTCTTTTTACTCCCAGCCCTAGTTATTTTGGGAATAACAGTATTTTTACCCGCTTGTCAAGCCTTTTACCTGAGTTTTACGCAATACGACTATGATTTGACCCAAATGCCTGAATGGGTGGGCTTGGCGAATCTGCAACGTTTGGGGAAAGACCGAGTATTTTGGCAAACGGTGGGGAACACGGTGTTATATCTGATTGGCGTTGTGCCAATTTTAGTCGCACTTCCCTTAGGATTAGCGATTTTGGTCAATCAGAACCTGCGCGGGATAAGCTGGTTTCGGGCGGCGTATTACACTCCAGTGGTGGTTTCGATGGTGGTGGCGGGAATTGCGTGGCGGTGGCTTTATGCGGAAAATGGTTTATTTAATCAGATACTCAGTTGGATTGGGTTTAAAGAGGGCATTCCCTGGCTGACGAGTCCAGATTGGGCGATTTTTAGTGTTATGGCTGTTACGGTGTGGAAGGGGTTAGGCTATTACATGGTGATTTATCTGGCAGGTTTGCAATCGATTCCTGACCAACTCTATGAAGCGGCGGCGTTGGATGGTGCGGATGGGTATGGGAAACATTGGGATATTACGGTTCCCTTAATGCGTCCTTATTTGGCATTAGTTGCGGTCATTTCGGCGATTTCGGCGACGAAGGTGTTTGAAGAAGTTTATATTATGACCCAAGGGGGACCTCGCAATAGTTCTAAAACGGTGGTCTATTATTTGTATGAGCAAGCGTTTGCGGATTTGGAAATCGGTTATGCTTGCACGATTGGATTAGTGCTGTTCTTGGTTATTATGGGATTATCCCTGCTTAATCTTAAGGTATCTCAAGGACGCGATCGCATTAGTTAAGCAAGCTCCTTAAGCCTAGAACTAAAGTTCTGGCTAAAAGCTGAAACCCGTTAAAACGGGTTCAAAGATTTACCCCGTCAGCTTTAGCTTATAAGTACCTGGACATAAATTCTGTTCGCTCTACTAAGAAATATTAACAAGTGTCAAATCTTTACTGTTCCCTGTTCCCTGTTCCCTTGTCCTCATGTTTAACTTTAATTGAATTAAAGTTTTAGCCCTAGTAGTTGAATTTTATAGCTAGGGTCTACATTTTCATCTAGGAGATACTTGAGCATTCTTCTTTTTCTTTCTTTGTTCTGCTCTAAGTTTCCGCATCCGAATAGCCGTAGGCGATGGGTTAAGGTGTTGTGCTTTAACTTGCTGGTGATTCCACTCTAACCAGTCGGCTAAATATTTACTGACAGCTTCTTTATTATGGAGGTAATAGAGAATTGTCGCATAGACTTGCTCTAAGGTTAGGGATGGATAAGTTTGGGCAATTTCTTCTGGAGTACGGGCGCGATGAATGAAATCATAAAGAATGGTTTCTATGCCTACTCTAGTTCCTTTGAGACGAATGTCGTTAGGGGCGAGGAAATTAAAATAATCTTCGAGTTGCATAAGTAGTTGGATGACGATACAGAATAAGCAATTTTAGCCACGCTTCATCCTAGCAGAGAATCGCCCGTCAAGCGGGTGGGCAATGCCCACCCGACTATATCCCTGTTCCCTCGGTTTTAAATGATCTAGACTTGAGTTGAGGTATAATAGTGCCTTCTTCAAGATCATCTACCATCTAACGGATATGGCAAGCCAGGGGTTAGGGTATAGACCATGGGGGTTCAGCCTGATTATAGTGGGATGGGGCGCGATCGCATCCGTCGCTGCACCCGCATTGGCGCAGATTCAACCGGATAATACCTTAGGGGCGGAACAGTCTATCGTCACACCGAATGTGGATATCAAAGGTTTGCCCGCCGATTTGATTGAAGGGGGGGCAATTCGCGACACGAATCTGTTCCACAGTTTATTAGAATTTAATGTTAGTCAAGGTGGGCGGGTTTATTTCGCCAATCCTCAGGGGATTGAAACGATTTTCAGTCGGGTTACGGGGAGTGATATATCGAACATCTTAGGAACCTTGGGCGTAAATGGACAAGCGTCGTTATATTTACTTAATCCTAATGGGATTATCTTTGGTGAAGGGGCGCGTCTGGATGTACCGGGTTCCTTTGTAGGAACTACGGCGGATTCAGTGGTATTTGAAAATGGGTTGATGTTTAGTGCAACGAACCCAGAAGCCCCACCCTTGCTGACAATTAATGTAACCCCAGGCTTGCAATATGGGAAAAATTCGGCAAATGCGTCTATTACCAATCGGGGGAATTTAGTTGTCGGGCAAGATTTAACCTTAGCAGCAGGCAATCTGAATTTACCAGGTCAAGTTTCT